>NZ_AMXB01000057.1:0-17230 GCF_000310125.2 Thauera sp. 27 | reverse complement strand
CCAAGTGATTCAGTCACTTGGGCGCTTTTTATTTCTTGCGGCCATTGTTGTGGTTTCGGCTGCCCCAGTTATCGACTCGCGCCAGGCGTCGGACAGACAGCTTGGCCTGGCCCGCGCGCTCAGACCGTCGGGCAGCGCCGACCGTTCGTACTCCGTTTTCGGCCGGTCGGGCGCTCATGCACACACCGCTTCACGCTCGGGCTTTATCATTCCATAAAGCCTTCATAGATGCGTTCATGTCCTCACGCCCCAATCCCGCCTTTGCCAGGCTCGCTGCGGCACTTGCCTGTGCGCTCGTCCCGGGCGCGTCGGCGCTCGCAGTCGAAGCGGCGGTCGTCCGCCTGCTCCCGCTTTCGCTCGAAGAGCTGATCAATACGCCGGTGGTCACCGCCTCGCGGCGAAGCGAGGCGCGCGATCACACGCCGGCGCACATCATGGTGATCACGCGCGCGCAGATTCGCGAGCGCCGCTACCGCAACCTTGCCGACCTGCTCGAAGACTTGCCTGGCGTGGACTTCATGCGCGGCACGAAGTCGTCGACCTTCAACAACTTCAGCGTGCAGGGCTACAACAGCAATAACAAGCTGCTGATCATGCTCGATGGTGTGCGCATCGATCATCCTGCCGGCGGCAAGATCCCCGTGGCGGAGAATTTCGCCCTCTACCAGGCACGTCAGGTGGAGGTCCTGTACGGGCCTGCGGCGGCGCTCTACGGTGCAGACGCAGTGGCAGGTGTGATCAACATCATCACGGACCGCCCGGCAGACGCCTCGGCAAGCTGGGTGTCGGTGGGCGCAGGGCGCTTCGACAGCAAGGAGGCGAGTTTCCTTGCCTCGGCACGGGCCGGCGACCAGCTTGCGCTGACGGTAGGGGGGCATCGCCAGTCCAGCGACAGGGCGCCGCTCGACAAGTACTACCCCGCGGAGTTCGCGCGCAAGGATGCCAGGGCGTTCGGTGGCGCGCTGGTCACCCCGGCTGCGGAGCGCGAGGGCTACGCGGGCGATATTTCGAGCCATAGTGTGTTTGCACGGGTCGATGTCGGCGACACGCTCTCGGTGGGCCATTACCGCAACTTCTTCCGTCAACTCACCAGCACGGGAGACCGGCCCGATACTGCGCTCTTCCTGCGCGATGCGCGCTGGGATACCCTGAGCGAGACGACGCATGCCCGCCTGCGCTTTCAGCCTGCGACCGACATCCGGGCCGAAATGTTGATCGACCATTCGGAGCAGGAGATCGCTCCGCGCTCGAAGTACGTCAACATCTATACCGGCTTCATGGACAAGGGCTACGTGTATGCGCGTTCGCGCCGTACCGGTATCGAGCAGACAATCGACTGGCAGGTGTCCGAGCGCCATGGTGTCCAGGCCGGGGTCGGCTACAACGACTATCGTGCGCTGCTGACGCCAGACCTGCCGCGTCCCTACGACCGCGGCCGGGGGGCCGGGGAGCAGGGGTTGGTCTACCCGAATACCGATCTGCGCATCCGCATTGGTGAAGCGCGCTACCACAACGCTCACGGTTACGCCCAGATCCAGTCTGACTGGAACGACGCCTGGACGACGATGGTCGGTGTGCGCTACGACGATCATTCCGCTTACGGCAGCAGCGTGAATCCTCGCCTGGGCGCGGTGTGGCGGGCCAATGAGCATCACATCTTCAAGGCGCTGGCTGGCGAGGCATTCCGGGCGCCGTCGCCCGAGGAGTCACTCGGTACCTTCGGCTCATTTACGGGCGCCCGGGATGCAGAGGGGCGCTATATCGGTGTTGGTTTCCGCGTACCCAATGACAGCATCGAGCCCGAAGTTGCGCGCACGTACAGCTTGACCTGGGACTGGCGCGTGCGTCCCGATCTCAACCTGGTCACCAACGTCTATCACAGCCGCATCCGCAACCTCGTGGTGACGCAGAAGCAGGCCGTGCCGACGCAGTTCATCGATGGTGCAGTGCTCAGCGACACGACCGTCAAAGGCAATGCTGGAGAGGAGGTGCATCACGGCATCGACTGGATCGCACACTGGCGCTTCGGCCTCGGCGCTGACTGGGACGGCGAGCTCTGGGGCAGCTTCAGCTGGGTGGATGGCCACATCCGCGAGACCGATGGCGGGCCGCGACGCGAGCTGAGCTATGTTGCCCCGCGCAAGGTCAAGCTCGGAGCGACTTTCCGCCATCGCGACCGGTTGACGATCACGCCGCGCCTGCGCTGGGTCGATGACACCAGCACCGGTCGCAACAACCCGCTGCGCGAGGGCGATCGCATCAGGACCGACGGCTATGTGGTCGCCAGCCTGCATGTCGGATGGCATCAACTGCTCGACGGTCGGGCCAGTCTCTGGCTCGACGTGGACAACGTGTTCGATCGCCGCTATGGCGCAGCCCATGGTTCGGCCAGCACGACCTTCGTGAGCATGCCGCAGCCGCCCCGGTCCTGGATGGCCACGCTCGAGTACCGCTTCTAGGGTGCGTAAGCAGATGCCTTTCCGGCTTCGTGCCGTGCTGCTTGCAGCGCTGCTGTCGTGCGTGACGGCTGCATTGCCTGCGCGCGCGCAGACGCCTGCGGCTGCGCCCGAACAAGCGCTCAAGGCCGTGCTGTTCTACAAGCTGCCGCTGTTCACCTACCGTGCGCCGGGGGTGAGGCACGATACGGTGCTGCTGTGCCATCTCGGCCGCAGTCCGCTCGAGCAAACGCTGGTCAGTCTGGCCGAGGCGCCGGTCGAGGGGCTGGCGAGTCAGCTAAGACTGCTGCGCTCGACGCATGAGGCGAGGGACTGCAACTTCGTCTTCATCGCCCGCTCCGAAGCCGATCGCGTGGCAGCAGTGCTCGCCGAGCTGAACCGCCCTGGACTGGTCACGGTGTCCGACATCCCGGGCTTCGCGCGCTCGGGCGGCATGGTGGAGTTGGGCGTGCGCGAGCGGCGCGAGGGACTGTCCATCATCATCAACCGGGTGGCCTCACGCAAGGCCGGGGTGGAGTTCATGGCACAGCTGCTGCGCCTGGCGGAGGTCATCGATGAGTGAGCACTTGCCCGGCTGGCAGCGCCTGGCGCTGGCCTGGCTGCCGCAGACGCTGCGTGGGCGCCTGCTGGTGCTGGGCTCGCTGTCGTTGATCCTCGCTGCCAGCCTCGTGCTCGTGCTGATGAGCCTGCAGCAGCAGCGCTTGCTGCGCAGCGAGTGGGCCGCTTCGCTGTCGGCGCAGGCCGAACTGATCGCCACCAACACCGTGGCGGCCGTCTCCTTCGGCGACGCCGTCGAGGCCGAGCGCCTGTTGTCCGCCCTGGCCAACAGCCGCTTCGTGTTCGAGGCGCGTGTCGTGCTTGCGGATGGCCGTAACTTCGCGCGCTATGCCGATGACGCGCACGAGTATCCCGCCGACGACTTCGTGCCCGCCTTGCGTCCCACCCCAGCGGGGCATGTCTTTCACGACCGGGTGATTGCCGCCTGGGCGCCGATTCTCGAAGGCCAGCGTGTCGTGGCACGGGTCGAGCTGCTGGGCTCGTTGAAGCAGATCGAGGCCTTGTCCGCGCGCGCCCTGCGCGATTCGCTGGCGGTGTTGCTGCTGGTCCTCGCCGTCTCGGTGACACTGACCTGGCGGGTCTTGCATCGCCTGCTCGTGCCGGTGGCGGAGCTCGGGGCGCTGATGCGGCGGCTGGCAGCCGACACCCGGCTGAGCGAGCGCGTACGCCCGGACGGCGGCACCGAGATTGCCGACCTTGGGCGTGGCTTCAATACGTTGATCGATACCATCCAGGCGCGCGATGCCGAACTCGAGCAGTACCGTGGCAATCTCGAGCGCCTGGTCGACGCACGGACGCGAGCGCTCGAGCGCGCAATCGCAGATGCGCGCGAGGCCAATCGCAGCAAGTCGGCCTTCCTTGCGCGCATGAGCCATGAGATCCGTACGCCGATGAACGCCATCGTCGGCCTCGGGCGCTTGCTGCAGCGCAGTCCCTTGTCGCGCCCGCAGCGCGATCAGATCGACAAATTGCTCGCGTCCTCGCAAAGCTTGCTCGGTGTCATCGACGATGTGCTCGACTATTCGCGCATCGAGGCCGGCAAGCTCACCCTGGAGCGGATCCCCTTCGACCTCGGCGAGGTCTGCCAGCGCGCCCTTGGGGTCGTTGCCCTGCGGGCGGAGGAGAAGGGCGTCGAACTCATCCACCGCGTTGGCGCCGAGGTCCCACGCCGGGTCATCGGCGACCCCTTGCGCCTTGGGCAGGTCCTGATCAATCTGCTCGGCAACGCCATCAAGTTCACTGCCGAAGGTGAGGTCGTGCTCGAGGTCGGGCTCGTGGCACAGGAAGGCAGGCCTCCCTTGATCCGCTTCGTGGTTCGCGACACCGGCATCGGCATCGATCCCGAGCAACGCGAGCGCCTGTTCGACCCCTTCTCGCAGGTCGACGACTCGATGACACGCCGGTTCGGTGGCACCGGTCTGGGCCTGTCGATCTGTGTCCAGCTGGTACGGATGATGGAGGGCACGATAGCGCTCGACAGCGAACCCGGCCAGGGGGCTGCGTTCAGTGTCGAGCTGCCCCTTGCCGCGGTGGCGGGTGCGAGCGGGCACGGGCGTGCCAACCAGCCTTTCGGGCGTGCCCTCGTGATCGATGACAATGCCACCGCCGCCGCTGTACTCGTCGAACTGCTGCAGCGCAACGGTATCGAGGCCGAGGCTTGTGTGGAAGGCGAGGCCGGCCTGGCGCTGTTGCAGAGCGCGGCCACGGGGCCGCGCGCGTTCGATCTCATCGTCGCCGACTGGCAGATGCCGGGCATGGACGGGTTGCAGCTGGCCGAGCGTATGCAGGCGCTCGCGCTTCCCGGGGCGCGCCCGGCCTTCGTGCTTGCGATCACCCTGGGCACCTACGAGGCGGTCGCTCCGCGGCTGATCAAGTGTGGCGTTGATGCCGTCCTGGTCAAGCCCGCGACCGCGGAGGGCCTGCTGGATGCACTTGCCGAGGCCGCGCAACCGCGTGCGGTGGGCAGTGCCCGGCGCGAGGCCGGCGTGCTGCACGAGGTGGCAGCCCTCGAGGCGGTGCGCGGTGCGCGTATCCTGGTGGTCGATGACCTACCGCTCAACCGCGAGGTGGCACGCGAGTTCCTTTCCATCGCCGGACTCGAGGTCGAAGAGGCCGCAAACGGCCGCGAAGCGCTTGACCGGTTGGCGCGCGAAGGCATCGATCTGGTCCTGATGGACATCCAGATGCCCGTGCTCGATGGCCTGGAGACGACCCGGCTGATCCGCAGCGATGCACGCCTGCGCGCGCTGCCGGTCATCGCCATGACCGCGCATGCCATGAGCGGCAGTCGCGAGCAGAGTCTCGGTGCGGGCATGAATGACCATCTCACCAAGCCGATCGACCCTGATGCCCTCTATGCCGTATTGCTCAAGTGGGTGACCCCGCGCAGCCCGGCTCCGGGCCTTGTCCCTGCGCTCCAGCAGCCGACGAGCGAGACGCCGCTGCCCGCGCTCGATGGTGTCGACACCGTGCGCGGACTGGCCAACCATATGGGACGGATGGGGCTGTACCGCAGGATCCTCGAGGGCTTCAGGCTCCAGTTCGGCGATGCCGCATCGAGTCTGGCCGACGCGGTCGAGCGCCAGGATCTCGAGCAGGCCCGCCGGTTTGCGCATTCGCTCAAGTCGGCAGCGGCGACGATCGGCGCCTCGCAGGTGTCCATGCACGCGCGCGAGCTCGAGCAACAGCTACAGCGCGGACAGTGGCCGGGCGAGGCGGCACGGGCCGCGCTGCAGGCGGCGCTGGATACCGTACTGCGTGGGCTGGCCCGCCTGCAGGCAGACGCCGGGGCGCATGTCCAGCCGCCGGCTGCACCGCCGACGCTGCAGCACCTGCTTGCGACTGCCGCCCGGCTCGATGAACGTCTGGCGCGGCACGATGCTGCAGCCGAGACCCTGGTCGGCGAGCTGGCCGACGCATTGCGCGGTAGCGCGTACGAAGCACGCCTGGCAGACCTGCGCGAACTCGTCGAGGATGTCGAGTACGAGCGTGCACGTGCGCTGCTCGATGCGCTTCGTCCCGAATTCGAACGGATACCATCATGACCACCGAATTCACCGTCCTCATCGTCGATGACGAGAAGCACAACCGCAACCTGCTGACCGAGCTCCTGGGCGAGGACTATCGGCTGATCCTCGCCAAGAACGGCGAGCAAGCCCTGGAGCGCGCGCGTGCCCACCTGCCCGATCTGATCCTGCTCGACGTCCTGATGCCGGGCATGGACGGTTATGCGGTCCTGCGCCAGCTCAAGCACGACGATGCCACGCGTGACATTCCGGTCATCTTCATAACCGCACTGGACTCGACCATCGATGAGGAGAAAGGACTGGAGCTGGGCGCCGTGGACTACATCGCCAAGCCCTTCCATCCACCGATCGTGCGCGTTCGCGTGCGCAACCACCTGCAATCCGTGCATCAGCGCCGTCTGCTCGAGCAACTGGCCATGCTCGACAGCCTCACCGGCATTCCGAACCGCCGTCGCTTCAACGAGGTGTTCGAGCTCGAGTGGCGGCGCTGCCTGCGTGCGCAAGAGCCGATCTCGCTGGTCGTCATCGACATCGACCACTTCAAGCGCTTCAATGACGACTTCGGTCACACCGAGGGCGACGAGGTGCTGCGCCGTATTGCGCTGACGCTGCAGCGTGCCCTGCGCCGGCCGGCGGATTTCGTCTGTCGCTATGGTGGCGAGGAGTTCGTCATCCTGCTGCCGGGGATTGCCATGGAAGGCGCGCAGGCACTTGCCGAGTCGGCGCGCTGCGACGTCGAGGCGCAGCATGTGCCGGCACCGGGCGGGCTGCAACTCCCGCTTACGGTCAGCATGGGCGGCGCCACCACGCTGCCCGGGCGGATCGAACCGGACCATGGCTTGTTCGCTGCAGCCGACGCCGCGCTCTACGAAGCCAAGCGTGCCGGCCGCAACCGGGTCGTGTGGTCGGCGCCCGTGGTCGCGGGCGGGGCAGCAGATAGGCCGACGGATGCCGATACGGCCTGACGAGGCTTCAACCAAACCCTATATCGAGGACGGACATGCAATTGAACGACACTGGCCTGCTGCGTGCGCAGGCATATATCGATGGCCAATGGCTGGCCGCCGACGACGGCGGCAGCTTCGACGTCACCAATCCCGCTGATGGCAGTCGCGTCGGCAGCGTGCCTGACATGGGTGCGGCCGAAACCCGTCGCGCCATTGCTGCTGCCGATGCGGCGCTCCCGGCCTGGCGCGCGCGTACGGCGAAGGAACGCGCTGCCATCCTGCGGCGCTGGTACGAGCTCATACTCGCCAATCAGGAAGACCTTGCCGTGCTCATGAGCACCGAGCAGGGCAAGCCGCTGGCCGAGGCGCGCGGCGAAGTCGTCTACGGTGCCTCGTTCATCGAGTGGTTTGCCGAGGAAGGCAAGCGCATCTATGGCGACGTGATTCCATCCCATGGTGCTGACAAGCGCATTGTCGTCGTCAAGCAGGCGATCGGCGTGGTGGCGGCGATCACGCCGTGGAACTTCCCGATCGCGATGATCACGCGCAAGGCCGGCCCCGCCCTTGCCGCCGGCTGCACGATGGTGATCAAGCCGGCCGAAGATACCCCGCTGTGCGCGCTTGCGCTCGCCGTGCTGGCCGAGCGTGCCGGCCTGCCAGCGGGGGTGCTCAACATCGTCACCACCAACCGTGCGCCCGAGGTCGGCGGCGAACTCACAGCCAACCCGGCGGTGCGCAAGCTGTCCTTCACGGGCTCGACCGCGGTCGGCAAGCTGCTGATGCGCCAGTGCGCGGGCACGGTGAAGAAGGTGGCGCTGGAACTGGGGGGCAACGCGCCCTTCATCGTCTTCGACGACGCCGACCTCGACGCCGCCGTAGCGGGGGCCATGGCGTCCAAGTACCGCAACGCGGGCCAGACCTGCGTGTGCGCCAACCGCCTGCTGGTGCAGGACGGCATCTACGACGCCTTTGCCGCCAAGCTCGCCGAGGCGGTGGCCAGGCTCAAGGTCGGCCCGGGCCTGTCTGGCGAGGTGCAGCAAGGGCCGCTGATCAATGCCGATGCCGTCGCCAAGGTGGAGGAACTGCTCGCGGACGCCGTAGACAAGGGCGCGCAGGTGCTGTGCGGTGGCAAGCGCCACGCCCTGGGTGGCAACTTCTACGAGCCCACCATCGTCACTGACGTGACCGCGCAGATGCGCGTCGCGCGCGAGGAGATCTTCGGCCCGGTGGCGCCGCTGTTCCGCTTCCATAGCGAGGAGGAGGCCGTGCGCATGGCCAACGACACCGAGTTCGGCCTTGCCGCCTATTTCTACGCCCGCGACATCGCGCGCGTGTGGCGGGTGGCCGAGGCGCTCGAGTACGGCATCGTCGGCATCAACGAAGGCATCATCTCGACCGAGGTTGCGCCCTTCGGTGGCGTCAAGGAATCCGGCATCGGCCGCGAAGGCTCACGCTACGGCATCGACGACTTCGTCGAGATCAAGTACCTGTGCATGGGCGGCATTCGCTGAACGCCGCCGGGCTCAGCCTGCGGGGGCCTCCACCAGGCTGAGCAGCCGATGCACCGCGCGGTGCGTCGGTACGGCCGCGCCCTGGCGTGCGGCCAGTTCGATCAGCACGCCGGTGATCGCGTCGAGTTCGGTCGGCCTGCCGGCGAGCACATCCTGCAGCATGCTCGCGCGGTTGGTGGCGGTGGCCTGTGCGACCGCCCGCACTCGTGCGTGAGCTGCAGCTTCGTCCAGCGCCAGGCCTTCGGCGCACAACACCGGCCAGGCCTCGGCAACCAACGCGTCGAGCCAGAACCGGTAAGGGGCTTCGAGCAGCTCGCCGTTGCGTACGCGGAACAAGGCGGCAAGCGGGTTGATGGCGAGGTTGACGAGCAGCTTGGCCAGCCGTGCGGGGACGATGTCGTCCTCGACGCGAGCGTCCAGCCCGGCCCGCGCCAGCATGGACGCCAGCTCCTCGAAGCCGGGCGGCACCAGCACCTCGCCGTCGCCTGATGGCGTCACCCCGCTCGCGTCGCGAAACGCCCCCGTTGTGGTGATGCCCTGCGCGACCCGCGGCAGCGGGCAGTGAGCCTGCAGCACCGGCTCGACCAGTCCGTTCTGCAAGGACAGCACCCCCAGGGGCTGCATGCGCGCAGCGCTGCGTGCAGCTGCGGCCGTGTCCCCGGTCTTGACCAGCACGATCACCCAGTCAGCCTGCGGCGCCTCTTCAGGCGCCCACGCCTCGGGCTGGAAGAGCGTATCGCCTACGCGCACCCCCTGGCGCAGTCTGGCGGCTGCAGCGCGGTCGCGTGCGACCACTGCCACGCGCAGCGTGCGCGCAATGCGTGCCGCAAAGCTGAGCCCAAGCGCGCCGGCTCCGATGATGGCAACGGGATAGCGGGCAGGGTAAGAGGTGGTTTGCGAGCTGGGAGAGGCGGCAGCGGCGATCAAGGGCTGGAACGTCGTCATCGAGGACTGGCATCAGGGCGTGGAGTGGGCGCGCGCATGCAGTCGTAAGCGACCGTGTGCATGCGGATGCGATTTTATCCGCGGCCGCGCATTTCTGTTCCGAAGTTTCGTTTCGGATCAAGGGGGTACATCGTTTCTGTGGAGCATCTGGAACAGAGGGGGCGAACACCTATGACCTGAAACCCCTTGTCTGGCGCGACTTGTCGCGGCATGGCACAGCGATTGCACTTGCCCGCACCAGGCCGGTGCCTTGCCCCGGCCCTGCAGTGCAAACGACAAGATCACCACTCTCGAGGAGGAAACAATGGATAACACGACGACGCGCAAGGGCCTGCGTGCCACCGGAGGCAAGCGCCTGAGCCTGCTGACCGGGGCCTTGCTGGCGCTTGGCATGGGGCCGGCCCATGCGGTGAGTTTTTCGCAGGGCGATGCCACGCTCGACATCAACGGCACCATCAACGGCTTCTACTCGCACCGCAGCGCAGAGTCGGGCGGGGTCAAGACCACCAACTCGGCGCTCACCAACGGCCTGCTGCCGGGCTGGATCAACTTCGTGTTTACCACCAAGGTTGACGGGCTCGACATCAAGGCCCATGTCGGCTTCGCGCCGGGCATCAACGACAAGTCCGACGTCGTCGGCCTGCCGAGCGATCCGGGGTGTGGCGGGGCTACGGGCTGCGACAGCCCCTTCACCCAGATCGACACCCGTAACCTGTACTTCCAGTTCGGCAATGCCGAGTGGGGCACGATCAAGTTCGGCCGCGACATCGGACTGTTCGGGCAGAAGATCATCCTCTCCGACATGACCTTGCTCGGCCTCGGCGGCAACAGCTACGCCTCGACGCCCTTCAACACCACCTTCGGCATGATCGGCCACGGCTACATGTACACCGGCTTCCAGCCGCAGATCACCTACACCACGCCGACCAAGGGCGGGTTGTCGGCCTCGTTCGGGATCTTCGATCCCAACAAGTTCGCCGGCAGCGAGACCAAGGACCCTGGCTTCCAGGCCATGGCGAACTATGACTGGGAGGCGGGCACGGCGAAGGGCTCGGTCTGGCTGGGTGCAGTCCACCAGCGCACCAGCGGCACCGGCAGCTTCAACGCCAGCGGCTTCGAACTGGGGGCGAAGGTCGGCATTGGCGCCTTCGAGGCCGTGGCCTATGGCTTCGATGCCAGCGGTCTGGGCCTGTCCACCGTCGGTGCCATGTACTTCTCGCCGTTTGCCAAGACCGATGGTAAGGGCTACTTCCTGCAGGGCACCTACACCGTCGGCAAGACCAAGTTCGGCCTCAACTTCGGCGAGAACCGCGACCGTGGCGGACTGCTTGCCGACACCAACAAGTTCCGCTCGGCCACGGTGGGTGTTTACCACAGCCTGAACAAGTACATCACGCTCGTGGGCGAATACAACCAGGAGAAAGGCGAGGGCAGCGACATCTTCCCGGGCGACCTGAAGACGCGGACGATCTCGCTGGGTGGCATCCTGTTCTTCTGAGTGCTGTATCGGACTGCTCCATAAATTGCCCGCATTTATGGAGCATTTGGAGCAGTCCGGGCAATATTAGTCGCACATCATGAACACATAAAAACCTTAGCGACCGCTCAAGCTGCTGATTTTATTGGATTTTAAGAGCTGGCACGAGGCCTGCTTAGTACCCCTCGAGGCAACCCGCCCGCACACGTTCAAGATTGAGGAGACCATACCATGCTGTATGCACTGCCCGGCCAAGCCGACGCCAAGGTTCAATTCAAGTCCCGTTACGACAACTTCATCGGCGGCAAGTGGGTAGCCCCGGTCAAGGGACAGTATTTCGACGTGGTTACCCCGGTCACCGGTCAGAAGTACACCCAGGCGGCCCGCTCCACCGCCGAGGACATCGAACTCGCGCTCGACGCCGCGCACGCAGCCTTCCCGAAGTGGGGCAAGGCCGACGCCACCACCCGCTCCAACATCCTGCTCAAGATCGCTGACCGCCTCGAGGCCAACCTCGAACTGCTCGCCTATGCCGAGACCGTCGATAACGGCAAGCCGATCCGCGAGACGCTCAACGCCGACATCCCGCTCGCGGTTGACCACTTCCGGTACTTCGCAGGCTGCCTGCGTTCGCAGGAAGGCGGCATCTCGGAGATCGACGAGAACACCATGGCCTACCACATCCACGAGCCGCTGGGCGTGGTCGGCCAGATCATCCCGTGGAATTTCCCCATCCTGATGGCGGCGTGGAAGCTGGCGCCGGCGCTGGGTGCGGGCAACTGCGTGGTGCTCAAGCCGGCCGAATCGACCCCGATCTCGATCCTGGTGCTGATGGAGCTGATCGCCGACCTGCTGCCGCCGGGCGTGCTCAACATCGTCAATGGCTACGGCCGCGAGGCCGGCATGCCGCTCGCCACCAGCAAGCGCATCGCCAAGATCGCCTTCACCGGCTCGACCTCCACCGGCCGCGTGATCGCCCAGGCCGCCGCCAACAACCTGATCCCGGCCACGCTCGAGTTGGGCGGCAAGTCGCCCAACATCTTCTTCGCCGACGTCATGGACAAGGACGACGCCTTCCTCGACAAGGCGATCGAGGGCCTGGTGCTGTTCGCCTTCAACCAGGGCGAGGTGTGCACCTGCCCGAGCCGCGCGCTGATCCAGGAGTCGATCTACGACCGCTTCATGGAGCGTGCGCTCAAGCGTGTCGCCGCCATCAAGCAGGGCAGCCCGCTCGATACCGACACCATGATGGGCGCTCAGGCTTCTGCCGAGCAGATGAGCAAGATCCAGTCGTATTTGCAGCTTGGCAAGGAAGAAGGCGCCCAGGTGCTGATCGGCGGCGAGCGTGCTCAACTCGGCGGCGATCTGGCCGACGGCTACTACATCCAGCCGACGCTGTTCAAGGGCCACAACAAGATGCGCATCTTCCAGGAAGAGATCTTCGGGCCGGTGCTCGCAGTGACGACCTTCAAGGACGAGGCCGAGGCGCTCGAGATCGCCAACGATACCCTGTATGGCCTGGGCGCTGGCGTGTGGAGCCGTAACGGCAACGTGGCCTATCGCATGGGGCGCGCCATCCAGGCCGGTCGCGTGTGGACCAACTGCTACCACGCCTACCCGGCGCACGCGGCCTTCGGCGGCTACAAGGAGTCGGGCATCGGCCGCGAGACGCACAAGGTCATGCTCGACCACTACCAGCAGACCAAGAACCTGCTGGTGAGCTACAGCGAGAACAAGCTCGGCTTCTTCTGATCTGCTCCGTGTTTCTCCCTCTGCCCGTTCTTTGCGGGTGACTTGCCGGGGGCGGGTGACCGCCCCCGTTTTTTTCATGCCGGAGGCACACGACATGGTCGAACGCGTCATTGCCACCCCTGCGACGCTCGAGTTGATCGAGCGGCTCAAGGCCGAGTATGGCCAGGAACTGATGTTCCACCAGTCCGGCGGTTGCTGCGACAACAGCGCTGCCAACTGCTATTTGCCCACGGACCTCACCATCGGGCCCTACGATGTCCATCTGGGGGACATCGGCGGTGTGCCCTTTTACATCAGCGCCTCGCAATACGAATACTGGAAGCACACGCAGTTGATCATCGACGTGGTCGACGGCCATGGCGGCACGTTTTCACTCGAGGGCAACACTGGCAAGGCTTTCCATACCCGATCGAGACTGTTTACCGACGAGGAGTTTGCCGAAGTCCAGGCCGAGGACCGCAGGCTCGGGCGCTAGTAGCAGCCCTTCGTACGGGCAGTGAGCCGCCCGCAGGTATTTTTCTTGCTTTAGTCCTTCTCTGAAGCGGGGTGTGCCAAGGTGGCACAATCCGGCTCGAATGATCATCGTCGGGGGCCGCAAGCGCGTCTGCTACAGGCGCCGTAGACACCCGGCGACAGGGGAGACGAAAAGATGGGTCAGATGCATGTGCGTGCGGCACAAGGGGGCGAGCTCGAGTCCTTGCGGCGGCGTTACCTGGAGCGTGGCGATCTGCCCGAGGGCGGGCTTTCGGCCTCGGTATTGCGTTCCTGGGAGCGCTGCCAGCGCCTGGGGCTGGAGATCGGCGAGCGCGGCCGGCCAGCCAATACCACGCGCGCCGACCTGATGCTTGCCCGTGAGCGCAATCTGACGCTGCTCAACCATGCCGGCGGCGTCATGGAGCACCTCTACGAGCAGATCCGCGCCTCGGGCAGCATGGTGCTGCTTGCCGACGCCAGCGGGCTGATCCTGCACGGTATCGGCGACCCGTCCTTCGTCGACCGCGCCAGCCGTGTGGCCCTGCAGCCGGGCGCGAGTTGGAGTGAATGCCAGCGCGGCACCAACGCCATCGGCGCCACCCTGATCGAGCGCGCACCGGTGGAGATCTTCGGTGCCGAGCACTACCTCGAGTGCAACGGCGTACTGACCTGCAGTGCGGCGCCCATCTTCGACTCCAAGGGCGTCTTGCTGGGGGCGCTCGACATCTCCGGCGACCACCGCAAGCCTCAGCCACATACCTTGGGTCTGGCTCGCATGGGGGTGAGGCTGGTCGAACGCCGCATGTTCGAGAGCGAACATGCACGTCATGCCCTTTTTGCCTTCCACAACCGTCCCGAGGGCGTGGGTGGGCTACAGGAGGGCTTGCTCGCAGTGGATGCGGATGGTGAGATCGTGGCGGCAGATCGGCAGGCGCGCATGCTGCTCGGGATCGAGGATCGCCGTATCGGACGTCTGGGGGCGTTCGGCAACCTCTTTCGCAGCGGCTTCGGCACGGTCATCAGCCGTGCGGGTCGCGACCCGGCTGCGCTGATGGAGCTCGAGTTGCGTGATGGAGCGCGCATGTTCGCGCGGGTTCGGGTCAGTCCCGCCTGGAGCGCGAACGCCCATGCCGCGTCGAGCGCTCGCGCCCGCGTCGCGCAGGGCCAGGATCCATCGCGTTCGGCACGTCAGCGCATCACGCTCGAGACCCTGGCCACAGGCGATGCGGGGCTTCAGTTCACCCTCGACCGTTGCGCCAAGGTGATCGGGCGCAAGATCCCGGTGTTGATCCAGGGCGAGTCGGGTTCGGGCAAGGAGTTGCTTGCCCGTGCCTGTCACAACAGCGGACCGCGTGCGGACGGCCCCTTCGTCGCGGTGAACTGCGCGGCGATTCCCGAGCACCTGATCGAATCCGAACTCTTCGGCTATGTCGGCGGCGCCTTTACCGGCGCGCGCAAGGAGGGCGCCATCGGCCGTATCCAGCAGGCCGATGGCGGCACGCTCTTCCTCGACGAGATCGGCGACATGCCGCTGGCCATGCAGGCACGGTTGCTGCGTGTGCTGCAGGAGCGCTGCGTGCAGCCGGTGGGCGGCAGCGAACCGGTGGCGGTCGACATCGCGCTACTGTGCGCAACGCACCGCAACCTGGGTGATCTGGCCAGAGCGGGGCAGTTCCGCGAGGATCTGTACTACCGCGTCAATGGCCTGACAGCAATGCTGCCGCCGCTGCGTGAGCGCACCGACCTGCACCAGATCGTGCGCCGCCTGATCGATGGCAGCAGCAATCACCCCGAACCGCGCGCCATTACGGTCGACCCTTCAGCCATGCGTCTGCTCGAAGCGTATGCCTGGCCAGGCAACATCCGTCAGCTGCAGAACGTGCTCGAGGTCGCGCTCGCGTTGCTCGATGCCCATGAGGAGCGCATTCTGCCCGAGCACCTGCCCGAGGAAGTGCAGGGGGCATCGCCGGTCACGCGTGTTGCAGCCGCAGCCCCCGCAAGCGCGTCGTCGATGTCCCCGGCCACTTTGCCGCTGCGCGGCCGCCGCCCCAAGGACATCGACGACGCCATGATTCGCGAAGCGCTCGAGCGTTTCGAGGGCAACCTGTCGGCTGCGGCGCGTCACCTCGGGGTTGCGCGCAATACCTTGTACCGGCGCATGGGCTGCGATTATTGACGCGCTCCGATTGGGCTCCCTGCTTCGCGAGGCTCAATCGGATGACGTGTCGTCGGCCGCATCCGGCCGCCCGAGCGCAGCTGTCAGCCTTGCCCGGTGGGCTGCACGGTGCAGGCGGATGTCGAGCGCGATCTTGCCGGCGACGAGTATCAGCAGGACCGGTGCGATCGAGCCGCCACCCGACAGGATCACCACGAACATGCCGGCGATCATCGCTACATGCAGTACCACGATGCGCTTGTAGGGGTCCCACATGATCTCCGCGAGCTTGCGGCCTGCGTCCTCATTGCGCACGAAGTGGTGGGTGACGAGCGAGAAGCCGTGGCTGATGAAGAAGCCGATCGTCGCCACCACCATGCCCATCTGCTCATGCGCGATCCACTGCAGGATCCCGAACAGGTGCTGGAAGACCACGAAGGGGCCGGGCCACTCCACCGCGCCGACGTAGGGTTCGATCACGTCGCCCGGCATTCCGGCCATGGTGGCGATGCCCATCAGCACCATGCCGTGCCCGGCGCAGAAAAAGCCGTAGTGAAAGATGAAGAACAGGCCTGGCTCGAAGAAGGCGCGCACGCCACCCGCCCGCACCATGCGTACCAGCGTGTAGACGCCGAGCACCAGGTTCTCCAGCCAGTAAACGAGCAATAGGGTCTGCGCCTCCCAGCCGAGGAAGAGCACGCCGAACACTGGCACCAGGTTGGCCGCCACCAGGGCCTGGATGGGCGCGCGATCGGCCCGGGACAGCACGTCAGCCGGTGCGGCCTTGGCATCCAGCGCGAGAGCAGGCAGTGCGGTGGAAGTTGGCTGGGCGGCAGCATCCGCAGCGCATGCCCCTGCGCTGGTGATCGGCCGGGGGCAGTCGAACGCACCGCAGACAACGGCGAGCAGTTCTGCTTCGCCCGGGGTGATGTGGGCGTCGTGGCGTGCGCTGGCGTCGAGCGCCTCCACCAGCCGGCGGCGATAGCCCGGCGCCGTATCGGCCAGGGCATCGAGCGCCTGGTCGAGCGCATCCATGCGGATCTGCGCGATCGGCAGCGGCCCGGTCAGGCCGTCCGCGGGAGCGAGGGCCGCGCCGCGGGCAAAGGCTGCGCGTGCGGCCTCGGGTTCGCGCTGTCCGGCATGGGCGAGCACCGACAGCAGCAGGGTGCAGTGTGCCCCGAGCGCCTGCGGTGACACCCGCAGCGGCTGCGGCGTGCGTGGCAGCAGGGCGTCGCGCAGCAGGCGCAGCATCAGGAACGCGGACAGGCTGCCGCTGCCGCCGGCGCCCACCACGGCATTGGCCTGGCCGAGCAGGCGTTCGCGCGCGCTGCGCGGGAGTTCGCGCAGGCTGCCGAGGGCGAGCTCCATCAGCGCCAGACGCTGGCCTGCTGGCGGCAGCGATCCGGTGGCGTCGGCTGCCGCGGTGGCGCGTGTCGGTTCGCTGTGGCTCGCCAACGCGGCGATCTGCAGGGCGCGGCGCTGCGGGTCGCGGGAGAGCAGCAGGGCGAGCGCGACTGCGGCTGCGCCGTCCGGGCTGGCGACGCTGTGGCGCAACGCGCCGGGCAGGGCGTCGAGCGTGTGCTGTGCAGCCTCCAGGGCTGCTGCCGGTGGTGACGCGAAGGCGAGCGGGACGAGCTCGAGTGTTGCCCTTGGGCTCGCGCTCATCGCCGGGGCAGGGGGGGCGGACGGCAAGGCGATCGACGCGCTGGCCGGCGCCGCGGGCTCGACCAGGCCGGCAGGTGCGAGGGTATCCATCTCCCTGGCGGCCGTCGCGGGTGTCGTCGCAGCGACTGCGTCGGCAAGGTCCGGGGCCGCCACGCGGCCGCCGCTAAGACGCCGGATGCGCTCGGCCAGCGGCGGGTGGGTGGCGAGCAGGCCGCCCGCGCTGCGCAGGGCGCTGGCGCTGCTGCGGCCGTCGAACAGCATGTG
>NZ_AMXB01000056.1:0-17607 GCF_000310125.2 Thauera sp. 27 | reverse complement strand
CTTCCGGAGCGGCCGGCCGCAGAGCCGGCGCGCCAGCCCGAGCCTGCGGCAGCGCCTGCCTCCCAGCCCGCTGCTCAGCCGGCTGCGTCGCCCAGCCCCGCGCCGACATTGTTTGTCGACCGGCCGCTGCGCTCGGGCCAGCAGGTCTATGCACGCGGCGCCGACCTGGTCCTGCTCGGGGGCGTGAGCCCGGGCGCCGAGGTCATCGCCGATGGCAGCATCCACTGTTACGGCCCCTTGCGCGGGCGCGCCATCGCGGGCGCCCAGGGCGACCACTCGGCTCGCATCATGTCCAGCAATTTCGGGCCGGAGCTCGTCTCGATCTCTGGCGTTTTCCGTACGTTCGAACGCGGCATTCCCGAATCCATCGCAGGCCGTCCGGCCATGGTGCGACTGACGGGCAGCGACCATCAACTCAACATCGACGCGCTGCAGCTCGGCTGAGCCAGCGCATTGCATCAGACCAAGGGGATAGCGTGAGAGTCATCGTCGTAACCTCAGGCAAGGGCGGTGTGGGCAAAACCACCACCAGCGCAGCCTTCGCATCCGGCCTCGCCCTGCGCGGCTACAAGACCGCAGTGATCGACTTCGACGTCGGCCTGCGCAACCTCGACCTCATCATGGGTTGCGAGCGGCGGGTGGTGTACGACCTCGTCAACGTCGTCAATGGCGAAGCGCGCCTGAACCAGGCGTTGATCAAGGACAAGCACTGCGAGAACCTCTTCGTCCTCCCCGCCTCGCAGACCCGTGACAAGGATGCGCTGACCGAGGAAGGGGTCGAGAAGGTGCTGCAGGACCTCGAGCACATGGGCTTCGAATACGTGGTGTGCGACTCCCCGGCCGGCATCGAGCGCGGCGCCGTGATGGCGCTGACCTTCGCCGACGAGGCCATCGTGACCACCAATCCCGAGGTTTCCTCAGTGCGCGACTCGGACCGCATCCTCGGCATCCTACAGTCCAAGTCCAAGCGCGCACGCGAAGGCGGCGAGCCCGTGAAGGAGCACCTGCTCATCACCCGCTACTCGCCCAAGCGTGTCGATGACGGTGAGATGCTTTCCTACAAGGACGTTCAGGAACTGCTGCGGGTCCAGCTCATCGGCGTCATCCCCGAGTCCGAGTCGGTGCTGCACGCTTCCAACCAGGGCACCCCCGCCATCCATCTCAAGGGTACGGACGTGGCCGAGGCTTATTCCGACGTGGTCGGCCGCTTCCTGGGCGAAGACCGTCCGCTGCGCTTCGTCAATTACGAGAAGCCGGGCCTCATCAAGCGTCTGTTCGGAGGCAAGTGACATGTCCTTCCTCGCCCGCCTCTTCGGCGAAAAGAAGAAGACCGCGGAGATCGCGAAGAACCGCCTGTCACTGCTGATCGCCCACGAGCGCGCCGGCGGCAGTGCCACGGCCGATTTCCTCCCTGCGCTCCAGCGTGAGCTCATCGAGGTCATCTCCAAGTACGTCGCGGTGAACCCCGACGACATCAAGGTGCAGCTCGAGAAGCAGGACAACTACGAGGTGCTTGAGGTCAACATCGTGCTGCCCGAACAGGGCCGCTGACGCGACAACGCCCGGATGGTGAAACTGGTAGACACAAGGGACTTAAAATCCCTCGCCTCATGGCGTGCGGGTTCGATCCCCGCTCCGGGCACCACGTGAACGTCTTTCGAAGGCTACAGTTGGCCACAAATGTAGGCAACATCAAGCCCTTAGGCGCACATAACGTCTCTCGGCATCCATGTTTGCAGCTTGATTCCCAGTAGCTTTGACGGTAACACAGCACCTGCCGCCATCGAATTTCCGTCATGGCTCTCTCAGACACAGCGATCCTCAACACCAAGCCCGCCGACAAGCCGGTGAAGAGGAACAACGGCGATGGGCTCTATCTCCTCGTCCGGCCCTCCGGCGCGAAGTGGTGGTGCTTCGATTACCTCCTCGCACGCAAGCGCAAAACGCTGAACATGGACGTGTATCCGGACGTCGCGCTCGAGCAGGCCAGGGAGATGCGAGAAGATGCACGCAAGCTGGTCGCCGCCGGGATCGACCCGAGCGAGCACCGCAAGGCCTCGAAGCATGAGGCGGTAGCCCGCCAGTAGTTCAGCAAGCAAGTTACCGTTATCAAGACGAACACGGCGGAGAACCTGCTGCGACGGTTGGAAGGCGATGTATTCCCCTTCATCGGCGCGCAGCCAATCGGCAGATAACCTCCCCCGACGTGCTCACGGTCATCAAGCGTATCGACGGGCGCGGCGCCCACGACATCGTCGAGAGGACGTATCAGACGATCGGCCGCGTCTTCCGCTATGGCGTCGGGGATGGCCTCTGCGTGCGCGACCGCTCATGCGACATCGAAACGCGGGATGTGCTCCAGCCGGTAACGACCCGGCACCACGTCAGCATCACCCGAGCGGCGGACGATGATGCAGGAATGTGCGGACCATCTCGACAAGCTGAAGCGCAGCGCTGTGAAGCTCACCGACGAAAACGTCTTCGAGCGAGTTCCGTTAGCCTAGCAGCAGGACGCGGGATCGGTCGGCGGGTCATCGTCTCCGGTTTGGCAGGAGCGCGTATCAGGCTGCGACCGCTGCAGGCTGACGTTGGGACTGCCACCAACTTCGGCGAGCATTTCCAGCGTCATGCAGAGCCGTTGCAGCACCCACTCGTTGATCTCGGCGCAAAGGCGCGAGACCTAGCTCCTGGAGATGCCATTCATTCCCATGGCCCGCACCAGGTCATCACCGAGCGCGTCGGCATGCCTCGTACGTAGGCTTCCCAGATCACCGTCGCGATCGCCTTCGCGGTCGTACGGCGCTGCGCCAGGACGAGCGGAAAGTATCTGCTCACACGCAGCATTGAGATGCGTAGCGCAATCGTGCCGGAGCGCGTGTCCTAGCCGCGGTCGCGGTAGCCGTTGCGCGAGTTGGTCTGCTCACCACTGCGCTCGCCGTGCGCCGCGCCACAGCGGCTGCCAACGTCCAGCTCAAGGGCCCGAATCACCCGACATGGATTACCGGCCGCGAACACACCCGCCGGCACGTCCCGAGTCACCACACTGCCGGCGCCGATTACACTGCGTCTGCCGATGCTCACCCCAGGGCAGATGACGCTCGCGCCGCCGACCCAGACGTCTTCGCCGATCGTCACGGGCCGGCCCTGCTCAAGACCGGCTGCACGTTCGGTCGCATCGAGCGGGTGAACGACGGTGTAGATGTGGACGCCGGGGCCAAGCATCACTCGTGCACCGATGCGAACCAGGCCGACATCGAGCACCACACAGTCGAAGTTAAAGAAGACGCGCTCGCCGGTTTCGATGTTGTTGCCGTAGTCGCAATAGAACGGCGGCTCGATCCACACCCGCCCAGCCGCCCGCGGCAGCAGTTCGGCGAGCAGGCGCGCACGAACCTCGACATCCTTGTCGCCACTGGCATTGAGCGCCCGCGTCACGCGGCGGGCCCGGCTGCGGTCGGCGCAAAGCTCGGGGTCGAGCGGGTCGAAGTACTCGCCCGCGAGCATCTTCTGCTTTTCCGTCTTCATGGTGATCACCTCGCCTTCTGCGCAAGGAAGGCACGCACCACCCCGTTGGTCCAGCCAAAGCCATCCTGTACCGGGTATTCACCACCGCCCGCCTCGCGCGCCATGTCACACACGTCGTACTTCTCCATCATCTTTCCAGTCTCACGCCAGACACGCTCGACTAGGGCGACGAAGCGGCCTGCAATCTCGTCCGCGAGGCGGTCATGGCCGTAGCGGCGGAGTCCCTGCACCACCACCCACTGCAGCGGCGCCCAGCCGTTGGGCGCGTCCCACTGCTCGCCCGAGCGCACCAGAGTGGTGACGACACCACCCGGACGCAGGAAGCGCGCCTCGATCACCTCGGCCATGCGTGCACCCCGGGCCTCATCGACCATGCCGCAATACAACGGAAAGGCGCCAGCGAGCGTCCATGCCTCGGTAGGGTGGTCGCTGGGCCAATGTATATCGAAAAACCATCCAGCCCGTTCGTCCCAGCAGTGGGCCTGCAGTAGCGCCCGGCGCCGCTCGGCGGCGGCGGCGAAGGCGACCGCACGCGGGTCACCCGCCTGCGCGAGCCAGCGCGCGAGCTGCTGCTCGATCTGCCATAGCAACGCGTTGAGATCGACCGGCAGCAACTCGGTGCAGCGGATCGATTCGATGCAACCGCCCGGGGCGAACCAGCGGCTGCTGAAGTCCCAGCCCGATTCGGCGCCGGCGCGGATGTCGCGGAAGAGGCTGCCGCGCCGACCTTCGGCGGCCTGCGCGCAGGTGTGCAGGTCCTCGCCAAAGGATTCCGGCCGCGGCATGTCGTTGGCGTCCCAGTAACGGTTGAGCACGGCGCCGGGCGCGACCTCCACCACGCGCGCCACCGCGCGCGGCCAACTCGCGGCAGACGGTGCGGCCATCCCCGCATCCATCCAGAAGGCGTACTCGCGCAGCAGCTGCGGCAGGAAGGCGCGTACCGCCGCGAAGCCGCGGTAGCGTTCGAGCAACTGCAGCATGGCGCAGAACATCGGCGGCTGCGATCGCCCGAGATAATACAGCCGCGTGCCGTTGGGCACGTAGCCGTAGCGGTCGATGAGGTCGGCGAAGTTGCGGATCATGCCTTCCACCAGATCCAGCCGGCCCGACACCGCAAGCCCTTCGGCGGTGAAATAGCTGTCCCAGTAGTAGATCTCGCGGAAGCGGCCGCCGGGCACCACGTACGGGTGGGCGAGCGCGATCGCGCTGCTGCCCGGCAGCGCCGGATCGGGCGCCCGTTCGAGCTCCGCCCACAGGCGGTCGATGTGGGCCGCGAGCGAATCGGCCGCCACCAGCTCGACCGCCGAACGCTCCGCCGGCAGCTCGAAGTGTTCCGCGACGAAGTCGCGAAGCATGCGCACGAACGCATCATCGATGCCTTTGGCATCGGCTCTGGCACGGCAGTCAGGGAAGGTCTTGGAGTCAGGAAAGATCCGCGCCTGCTGCACGGCCTCGAACAGCACGCCCGCGGTCTGGGCCGGATTGTCATTCATGTGGGATCTCCCTCGGAATTACCCCTGCTGATATCACGAAAACAAATACTCATTTGCTGCGCCGCAGCAGTGCGCATAGGATCTGCCTGACGGCGCCAAAAGCGCTTTGACCTCAACCAGGTCTTTCCAGGAGATCGACATGATTGCCCCAAGCTTCGTCCGTATCGATATGCGCCGCATCGACGCCCTGATGACCCTCGGCCGACTCGAACGCCTCGGCCCCGCGTTCCGCGCCATGGTCCGCGCCCGGCTCGCCAGGCTTCCCAAGTTGTTCGACGACGACATCGTGACGGCTGTCGGGCGCGCGTGCACGATGTCGGCGATGATGCGTGGCTAAGTGGAAGTCGTCGGCGCAGACGCCGGCAGCGGGGGGCCCTCGGCGACGCGTTCACGCAGCACGCGCGCATTCCAGGCCATCACCACGCACATCACCGCCAGCACGCCGAACACGGTCGCCAGCGACCACATCTTGGCCACCTGACCGAGCACCGGCGGGCCGATCAAGCCGCCAATGGCATTGAAGCTGGCGATCAGTGCCAACGTCTGCCCGCCCAGGCGGCCCGCGGCCGAAAAGAACACCGGCGCAACCGCCGCCAAGCCCAGCCCGCAGGCTGCCAGGCCGGCGAACATGGTGCCTGTTGTCGCGCCAATCACGGCCAGCGCCAAGCCCAGCCCGCACAGCAGCGAGCCGGCGCCGATCACCACTACCGGACCGAAGCGGGTGACCACGGCATCGGTGAGGAAGCGGCCAACGGCCATCGTCCCGGCGAATACCGCCAGCGCCATGCCGGCCACACTCTCGCTGGCCTGCAGACCCTGATGCAGGTAGATCGCCGACCAGCCCATGATGCCGCTCTCGACGATGCCGTGGCAGCCGGCAAGCACCGCCAGCCCCTGCCAAGCGCCCGCTGGGATCGGTGTGCTGGAGGGGTTCTCAGCACCCGGGGTTTCGGCGGGCAAACGGCGTCCCACCCACACATGCAGGATCGCGGCGAGCACACCGACCGCCGTCATGTGCATCCACAGCGGCAGACCGCTGGCGGCAAGCGCGCCGCTGACGAAGGCGGACAGCATGCTGCCAACGTAAAAGGTGGCATGCAGCCGGCCCATCATGCGCGTCTTCTGGCGCAGCTCCCATTCGGCGGCCTGCTGGTTCACCGCGACGCTCACGCCGTTGTAGACCATGCCCTGCAGGAACATGCCGGCGAGCAGCCCATGCAGACCCGGCAGCCAGGGAATCAGCGCCATCAACAGGCCGCCGGCAATGCCGAAACGACCGATCATCGCGCGGCTGCCGATGCGCGCCAGGAACCAGCGGTTAATCGGGAAGGACATCACCCCGCCGAAACCAACGGCGAACAGCACCCAGCCCCACTCCGCCGCATCGAGCGACCACAGGGACTGGAACTCGGGCTGGCGGGTCATCAGCACGCTGCCGACCACACCCATGGAGGCGAAGCCGGTAATCAGTGCGCGCAGGCTTAGGGAAGGGAGTCTCATGATCTCGGTCAGGCAGGAAGTGCATACGCGGCCAGGGCGCACTCCACGCCTTGGCCGCTGCCATCAGCAGGGCAGCGTGTGCGCCCCCGTTCGACGCATGTTCAGAACCAAACCTCCATCTGTGCGCCGAGCAGCCACTTACTGTCGTCGTTGAAGCGGGTGTTGCCGAAGCCACCGCTCGGATCCTGAGCACCGTCGTAGCTGAAGCCGTTCAGGTCCTTGTCCCACGCCAGGTAGGAGGCGAACAGGCGCAGTTCCGGACGGGCGAAGAAGCCACCCCCGGTGTCGAGCTTGAAGGTCGGCGCCACGGTGAGTTTGTAGAAGTTGCCGCTAGCCGACGAGAAGGTGCTGTCCAGGTCCATGTACTGAACGCTGCCCTCGTAGGTCATGGCGAAGTTCTGGTTGATCGAGTTGACCAGGCGGACGTTCGCGGTCGCCCACTTGTAGTCGTCACCCTTGTTGAAGCGGTCCTTGCTGACCTCGGCCATCAGCGCCGGTGCGATCTTCCAGTTTGCGTTGAGGTCGGTCACGCCCATCGTGAACACCCGCACCGCTTCGGCATCGTCGAGCAGGCTACCCTGACCGCCGAGAACCTTGACCTGTGCACCGAGGCCGTTGCCATACAGCACGCCGGTCTTCGAGAAGCCATTGGCGACGCCGTAGAAGCTCGGCGCATGGTAGGCGAGCAGGCCGTGGTAGCCCGTCGTGGCGCGCTCGGGGTAGCGCACATCGTTCTGCTTGGCCCGCATGCCACTGAGCATGACCTGCCAGTCGCCGATGTAGTTGTTGCTGGTGGCGATGTAGCTCTTGCCACGCACATCGACGCCGTTCGTGGTCTGGTCGTCCACCACGAAGTCGCGACCATACACCGAGAAGCTCGTCTTCCAGTCCGGCGTCACCTGGGCATCGTAAAAGCCCGCGCCGGTACCGGCCAGGAACACCACGTCGCTGTCGAGGAAGTGGATGTCGAAGTTCTTCTTGTCGAAGCGCTTGCCTGCCCACAGGGTCGCGCCCTCGAAGGCCGTGCCCTTGAACGCGGCAAGGTTGCCGAGTTCGGCGAAGACGTGGCGTACATTGACGCCGTTCTCGCCCGCGGTCCAGTCGTTGTTGCTGTTGGTGCCATCGGCGAGCATGAAGTGGAACACGCCGGTGGTGCCGTCGGCAGTCTGGAAACGCCTGGCCATCTTGGCCTCGACGTAGGTGTCGCTTTCAAGGCCGAGGCGGCCCACTGCCCCGCCGAGGCGAGCCGCCGGCGTGATGTAGGGGCCGACACCCTCGACGGTGAACTGATCGCTGCCCGACAAGGTGCCCGAGCGCGCATAGGCGCCGAACTCAAAGGAGCCGGCGGTTTCGGCCGCCTTCTCGGTCAGCGCCGCCTGGGTCGTGCTGGCGGCCTTCGCCTCACTGGCGGTGCTGTCAGCCTTGCGCGCGACTTCGCCGGCCTGTTGGGCTTCGCTCTTCACCGCCTGCAGCAGTTGTTCGAGCTTGGCAATGCGCTCCTCGAGCGCCTGCACCTGACGCGCGGCCGCGTTGTCAGCGGCGCTGGCTGTGCCACAGAAGGCCATGGTGAGCGCGAGCGCGATGGTGGTTTTCTTGATCATTTGAAGTCTCCTCGACAGAACAGTGATTGAGGGGTCATGCAGGACGATGCCGACGGCTTGTTCTACAGGCAGCCGAAAGCGCTTGTTGCCGGGCGAAGGCGCGAAGCCGCCCGCCGGCGCAGACGCAAGGCGTCTGCCGGTACGTGCCGGCTCCGCCCAGGCGAAGCTCGGCGACGGGTTCAGTTCGGGATCGGCAGGCCTGAGCGTGGTCGGGACGCTGCCTGCCGGCGAATCAATGCGTCACTCTGGCTGCCGCGCGCTCCGCGAAGATCACGGGTGCCTCCTGGTTTGCACCAATCTTCATCGCCGTGGCCGACTGCGGCGGACGGGCGAAGGCCTTGCCCGACTCATCAAACAGGTGGCAGTGCTCGGGCGGGATGCGATAGCCCACGGTCTGGCCGACGGCTACGTCCGAGCGGCTCGGGTCGCGCACCACCCAGGGTTCGCCGATGTCGCCGCTGTCCAGGTAGTGGTAGGTCTCGTTACCCATGTGCTCGACGAACAGCACATCGGCCAGGTTGGGGGCGCTCGAGACCTCGCCCCACTCGATGTGCTCCGGGCGAATGCCAAGCCTGACCGGGCTGCCTTCGGTGCTCACCGGGGTGGCGATCGGCAGCGCAAGCTCCTTGCCGTTCCACAGCCTGACCACGCTCTCGGCGCCGCAACGCGCCAGGGTCGCAGGCATTAGGTTCATCTTCGGCGAGCCGATGAACTGCGCGACGAAGGTGTTGGCCGGGTGGTCGTAGAGTTCGAGCGGTGTGCCGACCTGTTCGATGTTGCCGCGATTGAGCACGACGATGCGCTGCGCCAGCGTCATCGCCTCGACCTGGTCGTGGGTGACGTAGATGATGGTCGAGCCCAGGCGGCGGTGTAGGCTGGCGATCTCCATGCGCATCTGCACGCGCAGCGCGGCATCGAGGTTGGACAGCGGCTCGTCGAAAAGGAAGAGCTTGGGCTCGCGTGCGATCGCGCGGCCAATCGCCACGCGCTGGCGCTGGCCGCCCGACAAGTCCTTGGGCTTGCGCTGCAGCAGCGGCTCGAGCTGCAGGATGCGGGCGCTGTCCATCACGCGCTTGTCGATCTCGGCCGCCGGCAGCTTGGCCAGCTTCATGCCGAAGGCGATGTTCTCGTACACGCTCATGTGCGGGTACAGGGCGTAGGACTGGAACACCATGCCGATACCGCGTTCGGCCGGAGTGTCGTCATTGACGTAGCGGCCGTCGATGTACATGCCGCCGCCGGTGATGTCCTCCAGGCCGGCGATCATACGCAGCAGGGTGGATTTGCCGCAGCCCGAGGGGCCGACGAAGACGACGAATTCGCCGCTGTTGACTTCGAGGTCCAGCGATTTCACCACCACGGCGTTGTCGCCATAGCGCTTGTTGATCTGCTTGAGTGTCAGTTGAGCCATGATGCTCTGTCCTCCTTCGATGGCGCGTCGCTCACGGCGCGCCGGAACTCGCCTGCAGGACGGCGCGCGCCGCCCGCATTCCAATGTCGTTCGGGCCCTCAGCCCTTCACCGCGCCGGCGGTCAGGCCGCTGACGATGCGCTTCTGGAAGATCAGCACCATGACGATGATCGGCAGCGTCACCGTCACCGAGGCGGCCATGATGCTTCCCCACGGCAGCTCGTACTGCGAGGCACCCTGCAACAGCGCGATCGCAACCGGCACAGTGCGGTTCTCGCCCGAGATCACGAAGGTGAGCGCGAACATGAACTCGTTCCAGGCACCGATGAAGGCGAGCAGGCCGGTCGTCACCAGCGCCGGCCCCATGATCGGGGCGAACACCTTGGTGATGATCACCCACAGGCTGGCGCCATCGACGATCGCCGCCTCCTCGAGTTCGACCGGGATGTTCTTCATGAAGGTCGTCAGCACCCAGATCGTGAAGGGCAGCGAGAAGGTCGTGTAGGACACCACCAGCGCGCCGAGCGAGTCATACAGGCCGAGGAAGCGCACCAGCTCGAACATCCCCGACAGCACCGCGACCTGCGGAAACATCGACACGCACAGGATGGTAAACAGGAGCGCACGCTGCCCGCGAAAGCGAATGCGGGCAAGGGCGAAGGCGCCGGTGATCGACACCAGCAGGCAGCCGCCCACCGTCACCGTGGCCACCAGCACCGAGTTCGCCAGACTACGGCCGACCCCGTTATGCACCAGCGCCGTCGCGTAGTTTTCCCAGTGGAAGCTGGTAGGCAGGTAGCTCGGCAGGAACAGGTCCTGGCCGGTCTGTAGCGAGGTGATGATCGCGTTGTAGAAAGGGAACACGCTTACCACCGTGACCAGGGCGGCCGCGGCATAGATCCACGCCAGGTGCGCCGCCTGTCTTTGCTTGCGGGTGAGCCTCATGCCTGCTTCTCCTTGGGTTCGGCGATGCGGCCGATGTAGAGGAAGACTGCTGCCACGCCCGCGACCATCATGAATACCAGCACCGAGGCGGCCGAGCCGACCCCCATCTCCTGGTACACCACCATCTGCTCACGGGCATAACCGGAGATCGATATCGTCGCCTCGCTGTTGGAGGTCAGCACGTAGATCAGGTCGAAGACACGCAGCGCGTCCATGGTGCGGAAGATCAGCGCCACCAGCATGGCCGGGAAGATCAGCGGCAGCGTAATGCGCCGGAAGCGCTGCCAGGCGCTGGCGCCATCGACGCGGGCAGCCTCGTAAAGGTCGGAGGGCACCATCTGCAGCGCAGCCAGCAGCATCAGAGCCATGAAAGGGATGGTCTTCCACACGTCGGCAATGACAACCGCCCACAGCGACAGCGTCGGCTCGGCGATCCAGGCCAGCGGGGCATCGATCATGCCGATGCGCATCAGCAGGTCGTTGATCGTTCCGTACTGGTCGTGGAACATCCAGCTGAACATCTTGGCGGTAACGATAGTCGGGATCGCCCACGGCACCAGGATGGCGGTCCTCACCAGGCCCTGGCCGCGGAACTTCTGGTTCATCAGCAGCGCCAGCAGCAGGCCGAACAACAGCTCCAGGCTGACCGAGATCACGGTGAACCAAAGGGTGTTGTAGATCGCCTGCCACCACAGCGGATCGGCCAGCACGCCGTAAGCCTCGCCGTCGATGAAGTCTAGGTAATTGGCGAAACCGACCAATTCGTACTCGTCGGGCGTGTCGAGGCGGGCGTCGGTGAAGCTGTAGAGCAGCGTGCGCAGCAGCGGCCAGCCGGCCACCCCGGCCAGCAGCACCAGCGTCGGTGCGACCAGCAGCCAGGCGGCACGGGCGCGGCGCGACTGCAGGCCGCGCTTGCGGACGCGCGCTGCCGGTGGCGCGGATGGACTCGCTGCGGCCGCCGCGAGTTCGGTCTTGGGGTGCATGGTCTTCCTCCTTTGGTCGTTTCAGGCGTCGCTCGCCGTTCCGGCAACCCGGCCGGCGAGCCGGGCGTCGAAGCCCCCTGCCCTGCCGACGCTGGCGCAGCGGCTTACTTCCACTCGCGGCCCTTGAAGCGCTTCAGGCGGCCCTCGAGGTCGGCCAGCGCGGCTTCCGCACTGGCGCGCCCGCTCAGGGTGTCGTAGGCGGCGTTCCATATCGCCTTCGAGACCTTCGGATACTCGGTGCGGGTGACCGTCGAGGGACGCGCGACGGCGCCATCAAAGGCTTCCTTGAGGAGCGTCAGGTGCGGGCCCTTGGCCTGGACTTCCGCGTCCTCGTAGACGTCGAGGCGTGCCGGCGAGACGCCCATCTGGAGGAAGTTCTGGCGCTGGCTCTCGAAGTCGGCAAGCATGCGCACCAGCGCGATCGCGGCCTCGGGCACCTGGGTGTAGGCACTCACCGCCCACTGCCAGCCCCCCAGCGCGGCGGCGTGCTGGCCACCCTCGCCGCCGCGCGGCAGCGGCATCATGCTGACCTTGCCCTTGACCGGGCTGGCGTCGTCCTGGCTCAGCAGGTAGGCGTAGGGCCAGTTGCGCATGAACACCGCGTCGCCGTTCTGGAACACCGCACGCGCCTCCTCTTCCTGGTAGGCCAGCACGCCCTTGGGCGAAATGGTGTCGATCCAGCTCGCTGCGGTCTTGAAGGCTTCGATCGCCTTCGGGTTGTTGGCCGAGATGCTGCCATCGGGCTCGACGAAGCTGCCGCCGTCAAAGGAGGCGACCCACTCCAGCGCGTCGCAGGTGAGGCCCTCGTAGGCCTTGCCCTGGAACACGAAGCCGTGCAGGTTGCGGCTGCCCGCGGCGCGCTCGGCATCCTGGATCCCGGCGGCGATGCGCGCCATGTCCTGCCAGGTGGTGGGCGGCTGCTCGCCGTACTTCTCGAGCAGGTCGCTGCGGTAGTACAGCACGCCGGCATCGATGAAGTTGGGGACGCCCTTCACCCGGCCATTGACGATGTTGTTCTGCCACACCGACGAAAAGAAGGCCGGCTCCAGATCCTTGACGTGCTCGGTGAGGTCGAGCAGGTGGCGGTCGAGTACACCGGGCCAGACGACGTCGATCGCCATCACATCCACCACCTTGCTGTCCTTGGTGGCGAATATCTGCTGCAGCATCGACAGCTTCTCGTCGGAGGCACGCGGCA
Source organism: Thauera sp. 27 (assembly GCF_000310125.2). Classification (NCBI taxonomy): domain Bacteria; kingdom Pseudomonadati; phylum Pseudomonadota; class Betaproteobacteria; order Rhodocyclales; family Zoogloeaceae; genus Thauera; species Thauera sp. 27. The sequence goes on along the minus strand of NZ_AMXB01000056.1, from coordinate 4,952 downwards.
GGTCGATGAACTGCAGTTTGTGCGGTGTCTCGGCTTCGAAGCGGGCCTTGACGTAGTCGCAGAAGCTTTTCACGGTGGCGCCGGCACCGCATTCCATCTTCACGGTGTCGGCCTGGGCGAGGCCGGCACCGAGGCTGAGCAGGGCGCCAGCGGCGATTTTCTTGAGTCTCATGATTGTGTCTCCTCCATTGATGAACCAGGCTTGGGCGAGCACGGGCTGCCCACGGGGTGTTGCGATCAGGCTGTGCGGTAGACGCGCGCCTCGTAGGGCTCGAGTTCGATCGTGTCGGTGTCGGCATGGGCCGCCACCGGCCGGTTAGCGAGCAGCAGGCCGACATGGCGCAGCACGCAGCCGGGTTCTGCAAAGCGCGCCGGGCGGCCGCTGAGGTTGGTAATGACGACGATGCGGTCGTCGCCCTCGCTGCGCGAGTAGGCATAGAGCTGCGCATCGGCCGGTCCCAGCAGCTCGTAGCGGCCATACACCAGGGTCGGCTCCGCCTTGCGCAGCGCGATCAGGCGGCGGTAGTAGCCGAGTACCGAATCGGGATCGCCCTGCTGCGCGGCGACGTTGATCTGCGGGTAGTTGGGATTGACCTTCAGCCACGGCGTGGCGCTGCTGAAGCCGGCGTTGGCGCTGGCGTCCCAGTGCATCGGCGTGCGCGAGTGATCGCGTGCGGTCAGCGACACGTCGGCAAGGATGGTGGCCTCGTCGTCACCGGCCGCGCGGCGCAGCGCGAACTGGTTTTTCGCCCACACGTCGTTGAAGTCGTCCACCGACTCGAACACCGTGTTGGTCATGCCGATCTCCTGGCCCTGGTAGATGAAGGGCGTGCCCTGCATCAGGAAGTACATCGTGCCGAGCGCGGTGACGCTGGCGTGCCAGTGGTGAGCCGGGTCGCCCCACTTCGACACGATGCGCGGAATGTCGTGGTTCTCCAGGAACAGCGCATTCCAGCCCACGCCGTGCAGGCTGTCCTGCCAGGCCGTGAACACCTTCTTCAGCGCAACCACGTCGAGCGACTCGCGCGGCGCCTCGGACCACAGCGCCAGGTGCTCGAACTGGAAGATCATGTTCAGGCGCTGATGCTGCTCACCGACCCAGTCCACCGCCTGCCTGGGCGACACGCCGTTGGCCTCGCCCACCGTCATCACGTCGTAGTGCCTGAAGGTGTTCTTGCACAGGTCGTCCATGTACTCGAGCACGCCGTCGACGTTCATGTGCATCGGCTGGCTCGGCACGTAGTCCAGGCCTTCCGGGTTGGGCAGGTCGGGCAGGCCATCGACCTTCTTCATGTGGCTGACCGCATCGAGGCGAAAGCCGTCGATGCCCTTGTCCAGCCACCAGCGCACCATGTCGAACACGGCGCCGCGCACCGCGTGGTTCTCCCAGTTGAGGTCGGGCTGGCGGGTGGAGAACAGGTGCAGGAAATACTGGCCGGTGGTGTCGTCGAGCTTCCAGGCCGAGCCCTTGAAGATGCTCTCCCAGTTATTCGGCTCGTGGCCGTCCTTGCCATCGCGCCACACGTACCAGTCGCGCTTGGGGTTGTCGCGCGAGGCGCGCGACTCGACGAACCAGGCGTGCTCGTCGCTGGTGTGGTTCACCACCAGATCGAGGATCAGCTTCATGCCGCGCCGATGCGTCTCGGCGAGCAGGCGGTCGAAGTCGGCCAGGGTGCCGAACTCGTCCATGATGTCCTGGTAGTCGCTGATGTCGTAGCCGTTGTCGTCGTTGGGCGACTTGTACATCGGGCAGATCCAGATCACGTCGATGCCCAGCCACTTCAGGTAGTCGAGGCGCTCGGTGATGCCGTTGAGGTCGCCGATGCCGTCGCCGTTCGAGTCCATGAAGCTGCGCGGGTAGATCTGGTAGGCCACCGCCTCCTTCCACCAGGCGCGGCTCGGAGTCTTTGCGATCGGGGTGTGCTTGCTCATGTCGGTTCCATGGTTCTTGTCGGGGTCGGGGTCGCCGCCCACCGGGGCGGCGCCTGCGTCGTTCAGGCCGTGCAGGCGATGGCGAAGGCTTCGTAGGGAGCCAGCGCCAGCACCGGGGCAAGGCGTGTGCGCATGCCGTGGTTGGCGCTCAGGCATTCGCCTTCGAGCCCGGCGATCGCCGCCGGCAGCTCGACGCGCAGCGGCTCGGCGGCAAAGCTGGCGACGACCACGACGCGCGCGTCGCCGAGACGGCGCTCGTAGGCGTACACCTGCGGGTGTGCCGGCAGCAGGTCGAGGTAGTCGCCGTACACCATCACCGGGCGCGTCTTGCGCAGCGCGATCAGGCGGCGGTAGTGGTGGAAGATCGAGTCCTCGTCGGCGAGCGCCGCGGCGACGTTGATCTGCGCATAGTTGGGATTCACCTTCAACCAGGGCCTGGCGGTGCTGAAGCCGGCGTTCGCGGTGGCGTCCCATTGCATCGGCGTGCGCGCGTTGTCGCGTCCGTTGGCCCAGATGCCCTTCATCATCGCGTCGTGCGCCACGCCCGCAGCGGTGCGCTCGCGATATAGGTTCAGGGTCTCGATGTCCTGGTAGTCGTCGATCGAGTCGAAGCGCACGTTGGTCATGCCGATCTCCTCGCCCTGATAGACATAGGGTGTGCCCTTCAGGAAGTGCAGCACGGTGGCGAGCATCTTCGCCGACTCGACGCGATAGCGGCCGTCGTCACCGTACTTCGACACCGCACGCGGTAGGTCGTGATTGCACCAGAACAGCGAGTTCCAGCCCTGGTCGGCGAGCTCGGTCTGCCACTTACCCATCACACACTTGAACGCGACCAGGTCGAAGGCGCGCGGCTTCCACTTGCCCTCTGCGGGGTCGAAGGTGATCGTGACGTGCTCGAACTGGAACACCATCGACAGCTCGTGGCGGGCCGGGTCCGAATACAGCCTGGCGCTCTCGGGCGTCGCGCTCCAGGTCTCGCCCACGGTCAGCACGTCGCGACTACCGAAGGTCGCCGCGTTCATCTCCTGCAACAGGGTGTGCAGGCGCGGGCCGTTTGCCATGATCTTGCGGTCGACGTCCTTGCCGATGAGGTCGATGACATCCATGCGGAAACCGCCGATGCCGCGGTCCAGCCACCAGTTCATCATGCGGTGCACTTCGTCCTGCACCTTCGGGTTGTCCCAGTTGAGGTCGGGCTGACGGCGCGAGAACTGATGGAAGTAGTACTCGCCGCTGGCGGCATCGAACTCCCACGCCGAGCCGCCGAAGTACGAGCGCTGATCATCGGGCACGCCACCGTCGGCAGCGGGCCGGCGCCAGATGTAGTAGTCGCGATAAGGGTTGTCCTTCGACCTCCGCGCCTCGACGAACCACGGGTGCTCGTCCGAGCTGTGATTGACGACCAGATCCATGACGATACGGATGCCGCGCTGGCCGGCCTCGGCGATCAGGCGGTCCATGTCGGCGAGGGTGCCGAACACGGGCGCGATGTCCTGGTAGTCGGAAATGTCGTATCCGTTGTCGTCCATCGGCGAGCGGAACACCGGCGACAGCCAAATTACGCTCACGCCCAGATGCTTCAGGTAATCCAGCCGAGAGATGATGCCGGGCAGGTCACCGATGCCGTCACCATTACCGTCAGCAAAGCTACGCGGATAGATCTGATACACCACCGCGTCATGCCACCACTTGCGCTCCACGTCCGTCTCCTCGTCTTCGCTGTCGGCTCCGGATCACCCGGCCTGATGGGCACCCATCAATTCAGCTAATCGCAATATAAGCACCAAAGCGGTTTGAATCGTATTCCGAAGCGCTTTGGATGTAAACAATTTTCTTCAACAGATTTCAATTCCCCTATGATCAGCCGCCCGTGATGCTAGAATCCAAAGCACTTTGGAACAAGGGCAGCACCTGTCCTGTGGAGCGACCACATGAAAGTCAATCTGAAGACGCTTTCCGAATCCCTGGGGCTATCCCAGACCACCGTCAGTCGGGCCCTCAACGGCTACACCGACGTGGCGGAGGCGACCCGCCGGCGGGTCAAGGAAGCGGCGGCGTCGATGGGCTACCAGCCGGACCCGTTGGCGCGGCGGCTGGCAACGGGTCGCACCGACACAATCGGCATGGTGTTTCCGTTCAATGCGACCGAGTTTGGCGACCACCGCTTCGGCGAGGTGGTGGCCGGACTCACCGAGGGCCTGGCCAAGCACAACATGGACCTCAACATCATTCCCACCCGGCCCGAAACCGAACTCGAGACCTACGCGCGCATCATCGACACGCGCCGGGTAGACGCCTTCATCGTGGGCTGGACCCAGGTCCATGATCCGCGCATCGCCCTGCTGCAGCAGCGCGGTTTTCCCTTCCTCGCCTACGGCCGCACGCATACCGACAAACCCTACCCGTGGTTCGACTTCGATAACGAGGCCGGTGCGCGCATGGCGGTCGAACGCCTGATCGGACTGGGCCACCGCCGCATCGCGATCATCCACGCCCCATTGGGCTTCAACTTCGCCGCGCAACGCTTTGCCGGCTATCTCGCAGCGCTCGAGGCGGCGGGCATCGCGCGCGATGACACGCTGATCGCCGATGCCCGCCTCAGCCGGCTCGCCGGCTACGAGGCGATGCATGCCCTGCTTGCGCGCCCCGCCCCCCCCACGGCGGTGCTGATCGACAACAACCTTGCCGGCGTCGGTGCGCTGCGCGCGGTGGGCGACCTGCAGCTTCGCCCGGGGAGGGACATCTCGCTCATCGTCTATGACGGCGTTTCGCCCGACATCCCGCTGCCCTACCGGGTGAGCTGGGTCGAACAGGCGACCGGTGAGCGCACCGGCCTCAAGATGGCCGAACAGATCGTCGCCGTGCTCAATGGCAAACCGGTCGGCCGCATCCACCACCTGGCCAGGCCGCGCCTCGTACCGGGCGAGACCGACGGCCCGCTCGACAGCGCCATGGCCGCCGCGGTGGCGCCGACCGTCGCCCCGGCGCCACCGCGGGCGTACCAGTCGCGCTTGGGG
>NZ_AMXB01000055.1:0-20058 GCF_000310125.2 Thauera sp. 27 | reverse complement strand
GGCCCGGGCGGCCTTGGTGGTGCTGCCGGCGCGGTCGCCACCCTGCTCGGCGCTGCCCCCGCCGCAGCCAAGGCCGCAGGGCGCGTGAACGTCAGCGTGCCGGGCTGCCCGGCGCTGGAGATCGCCAGCCCCTTCAGGCTCGAAGGCTGCCCCGGCGGGCGCGGCGACGGCGACTGGATCGCGGTGGCGGTGACGCACCGGCTTGAGCCCGGCCGGGGCTTCATCACCCGGGCGACGGGGGTGCCGGCATGAGCACGCTCTACGACACCATCCAGCAGATGATCCGGCGCGAACTCGCCAGCCGCCGCCAGACAGAGATCGGCATCGTGCAGGCGGTATTCCCGGCCGCATCGGGGGGCGGTGCCTACAGTGCCGACGTGGTGCTGCGCGACACCGAGCTGGTGTTGCGCCAGGTTCCGGTCGCAACCCCGCGCAAGGGCTTCGCCAGCCTGCCCGAGGTCGGCGACCTGGTGCTGCTCAGCTTCGTCGGTGGCGCGCTCAACCGCCCAGTGGTGTGCGGCACGCTCTACAACGAGGCCGACACGCCGCCCGACAACAGCGAAAACGACTGGGTGCTGCAACTGCCCTCGGGTGCCGACGCCCGCGATGGCGGCGTGCGCGTCGAGATCCGCCAGTCGTCGCCGCAGGGCTTCAGCGTCAGCCTGATGGGCGAGCGCTTCAAGCTCGAGGTCCAGGACGACGACCCGGTGATGCGGCTGCAGGTCGCCGACACCACGATCAGCATCGACGGTGGCGGCGGCGTCCAGATCGACACCCCGGGCAATCTCGATGTCTCCGCCGCGGGCAGGCTACGCCTCAAGGCGGACGGCGACGCCACGCTGGAGGCTGGCGGAAACCTCGTGCTCAAGGGCGCGATGGTCAAGATCAACTAGGTTGACGAGGGAGACGCGACGATGAGCCTGCCAGCCGCAAAAGAAGGCGACCGCATCCTCGCCACCGACATCCACATCGTGATGCTGCCCAGTCCCGGCGGCCCGGTGCCGACACCGCTGCCCAGCCCCTTCGTCGGCACGCTCGACGGTGGCCTGTCGGCCGACGTGCTCATCGAAGGCAAGGCCGCCGCCACCAAGGACTCGACCGCCACCAATACGCCCGGCCACATCCCGGCCGGTGGTCCGTTCCAGACACCGCCGTCGAACAGTGCCACCATCCTCGCCGGCTCATCCACGGTGCACATCAACGGCAAACCGGCGGCGCGCATGAGCGACATGGCGCAGACCTGCAACGACCCAGCCGACCTGCCCGCCGGCAGCGTGATCGCCAGCGGCACGGTCCTGATCGGATGAACGCCATGCCCAGCTTCCGCCCGCCCTCCACTGCGCACCTGCTGTGCGATATCGCCATCCATGCGGTGCATCGAGAGCTGCGTCCGGTGTACCGCCCCAGCGAGACTGCTCGGCGGCCGCGCTCGGCCTGGGACCTCGTCGCCCGCGACGGCCTGGAGAACCTCGCCCAGGCCGTCATCCTGCGCCTGCTCACACCGCGTGGCGAACTCGCCGCGCTCGGCCACCCCGACTACGGTTCGCGCGTGCACGAGCTGATCGGGCGTGAGAACGACAGCCCGCGCCGCAACCTGCTGCGGCTCTTCATCCTCGAGGCGCTGAAGGCCGAACCGCGTATCGACAAGGTGGCCGAGCTGCGTGTCGAGCCCTCGCCCGGCAGCCGCTCCACGGTCGATGTGCTGCTGCGGGTCAAGCCGGTCGCCGCCACCGAACTGGTGACGATCGGCCCCTTCTCCATCGAACTTGCCGTGTGAGGACGCCATGTCTTTCCGCCGCAAAACCTATCCCGAAGTGGCTGAAAGCCTGCTCAACCGCCTGCTGGGCGGCGTGAGCGGCGAGGCCCACCCCTATCCGCCGGCCAAGGCCGCGCGCGAACCCTACCGCCATGCGCTGGAGCGCCCGCCTGTCGACCGCATCACCGCGGTGTGGGGCGCGCACAACGGCGAGACCTACCGCTTCGCCGCCGATGCCGACTACGCCCTGTCGGCCGACGGCGCCGAACTCGAATGGCGGCCAGGTGGCGCCCGCCCCGACGAGGGTACGGCCTTCGAGGTGCATTACCTGCCGCGCCAGCGCGAAATGCGCGTCAACGATCTTTATCCCGGCTCGGTCGTGCGCACGCTGATGGAAGCCGTCGCGCTCGAGACTGCCGGCCTGTATGCACAGATGGAAACGGTCTACCGCGCGGGTTTTCTCGACACCGCCAGCGGCGGAGCGCTCGACCACGTCGTCGGCCTGCTCGGCATCCGCCGCGTACGCGCGGGGCGCAACAGCGGCGAACTGCGCTTTACCCGCGCACGCAACACCGCGGGCGAGATCACCATCCCCGCCGGCACCCGGGTGGCGACCGCTGACGGTGCAATCGAGTACGAGACCACCGCCGACCTCACCCTGGTCGACGGCCAGGCCGCGGCCAAGGTCGCCGCACGCGATCTCGTCGCCGCCAACGACGCCCTTGGTGCCGACAGCCTGGTGCTGATGGTGCGCCCGATCGCCGGCGTCGAGGCAGTCACCAATCCGGCCGCCACCGCACGCCAGGAGCGCGACGAGAACGACGACGAACTGCGCAGCCGCGCGCGCCGCTTTCTTGCCGGCTCGGCACGCGGCACACGCAGCGCGCTGGAAGCCGCGGTGGCCGCCGAAGGCCTGCGCGCCGAGATCCTCGAACCCTCGCCCGGCCGCGTCGACATCCAGTTGCAGGGCGTGCTCGACCCCGACCACCGCGCCCGCCTGGACAAGGCCGTGCGCAGCGCGCGCCCGGCCGGCGTGCAGGTGCACATCCATGACGGCAGCCCGCCGGCCAAGATCACGCTCGACCTGCGTCTCACCACCGCCCCGGGCCTGCTCGACACCGAGTTGCGCGCAGTCCAGGACAGCATCCGCAAGCGCTACGCCGACTACTTCGCCCACCTGCCGCTGGCCAGCGACGGCAGCCTGACGCGCCTGGTCGGGCTTGCGATCGGCGTCGACGGCGTCGACGACGTGCGCATCACGGCCGCCCACGCGGACGGCGCCGACGTGCTCGACAGCGCGCAAGGGGTATTGAACCTGGCCTCGCTATCGACCGAACTGGGCGAAGTGCGCATCGTCGACCCGGCGCTCGCCACCGCCCTGCGCCTGGTGCTGCGCTACCCGCGCAGCGCCGCGATCCCCGACCAGGCCAGGCTGAGCAGCGCCACCGAGGCCGCCATCGCCGCACTCAACGAGCTCGCCGCAGCCGGCAACGCCAGCGACGATGCCAAGCGCGTGCTCGACTGGAGCCGGCTCAGCCGCCTCCTGCCGCTCCCGCATGCGGGCTGGAGCAGCGCCACGCTGGCCCAGCAGCTCGCCGGCACGGCGGGTGCCAGCGCAGCCGACGTCGCCCCCTACACGGTGCACTGGGTGCTCACCCGCCCCAACGCACTCAGCCAGGTGCTGGACGGCCCCACTGCCCCGGGCTTCGCACTCGCCACCGGCGAACGCCTGTCACTCGCCGGCGTCGTGGTCGAAGTGAAGCCGAAGGATGCGCCATGAGGACGCCCCCGGCACGCCACGCCACCCACCCACGGAGGCCCGCATGAGCGCACGCGATCCGGCCTACGCCAGCCAGCACGAGCGCCTGCTGGCGCTGCTGCCCAGCCTGTGGCGTCCGCAGCACGACGAGGGCGGCCTGCTCGCCGACTGGCTGGCCGCAGTGGCCGCAGCCCAGGGCGAAGCCGCTGCCGAACTTCAGAACGTGCTGCGCGCGCACTGGTGGGACACCGCGGACGCCGCACTGTGGGCGCGCCACTACCAGGCCGACCGCCGGGAACGCGGCCTGCCTGCCGCCAACGTGCGCGAGCCGCGCGACCGCGCCGAACTGCAGCGCTACCCCTGGGTCCGCGACCTCGCCCGCATCGGCGCGCTGCTCGATCTGCCGCCCTGGCAGGAGCCCGCCAGCCTGCGCGAGAACGTCGAAGAATACCGCCAGCGCCTGCCCGACATCGTCGACGCCTGGCGGCTCGGGCTCACCACCCCCGATGCGCTGCAACGCCTGGTCGATGCCGCCCTGCCCGAGGACATGGCGGCGCCGCTCGCCCGCCAGCGCAGCCGCTTCGCACTGGAGGAACCGGTGGTCGTGCTGCGCCGGGTGCGCGCGCTGACCGCCCCGCCCACGGTGCAGCAGGGCGACCGCATCGCCCCGCTCGCACGCTGGCGGCTCGACGCCCCGACGACCCCCGGCTTCGTCCTCGCCGGCATTGCCGCCGACCCGCCCTGCGCCGCCACGGCAACGCCGATGATCGAGCGCTACACCCCCGGCACCCACCCTGTCGGCATCGGCCTGGCATGGACGGGCACACTGGCGCCCGAGCAGGCACTACGCCTGACGCCCACCCGGCGCGGCTGGCTGGCGCGCGACGCCCACCTGTTCGCCAGCGCAGCGGAGTCGGCCGCCAACGCCGGCCGCGACCCCTCGGCCAACGGCCCCTGGCAACAGGCCGCCAGCCTGCCCGCGGGGCGCATCCTCAGCCTCTCGGCCGCCCCTGACGGCAGCCTGTGGGCGCGCCAGCGCACGCAACAGACCTGGCGCGTACAGCGCTTCAACGGCAGCAGCTTCACGGCGATCGAGGCCGACGCACCCGACGGCCCCTACCTTGCCCTGTGCTGCGCCGGCGACTCGGCCTGGCTGGGCACCGATGCCGGCCTGTTCCGCTGTCGGCTGTGGCCGCAAGCCGGCGGCCTGCGCTGGCAGGCCGTCGACGGCATCGACGGCGCCGTGCGCGCGCTGGCCACGCATGGATCGACGCTTTACGCCGGCGGCACGGACGGTCTGAGCGTGCTCGATCTGGATCAGCCCGGAGAGCACCCGGCGATCGAACGCCGCCATGTCGGTCTCGACATCCACACCTTCCTCATCGACCACGACCGCGAGCTGGTCGCCACCGCCGACGCGCTCTTCATGTTCCGCCAGGGACGGTGCTGGCGCTACGAAGGCGCGGCAGTCTCCGAGCACCTGCCCGACTGGCAGGCCGAGCCTGCCGCAGCCGCCGGCCTGCACAGCCCCTTGCCGCCGCTCGACATACTGGCGGCGACGGCCGACGGCAGCCTGTGGCTGGGCGGCGCCGAGGGCCTGGCGCGCTGGCATGTCGCCGACGGCGAAGGGACGCGGCTGGAGGCCTTCCCCGAGCTGATCGGCGCGGTGCGCAGCCTGGTGGTGGACGAACGCGGCATGCTGTGGATCGCCGCCGACAACGGCCTGTTCCGCTACGACGGACGCGACCTCGCACGCCACGACACCGAAGCCGGCACCTGGCTGGCGGAGGGGCGAGCAGACACGGCCTACCCGAGCGACTTCACCAGCATGCCGCGCGGCCACTGGCGCTACGACCGCGACCAGGCGCGCTGGCTGCGCTGGGACGCCGTGCAGCGGCGCTTCGCCGACCCCGGGCTGGCTGACCGCCGCAACGCAGGCGTGGGCGCCGGGGCCGACGCGAACATCGCCGCCGTGCTGTTCACCCCGGGCGTGCGTGCCGAACTCGGCCAGTGGGATGCCGCCGCGGGCAGCTTCAGCGCGCATGCGGAGGTGCCGCCGGCCGAACTGCGCCTGCGCATCAAGGCGGACGAACTGCGCGTGGTTGATGGCGTCGCGCCCCTGCTGCCGCCGCCCAGCGGCCGTAGCGACGAGCGCTGGCGCTACCTGCAACTAGCCACCGCCGCCGCGCCCCCCGCAGGAGACAGCCCATGGTGGTCGACCGAGGGCCAGTTGTTTCCGGCGCCGGCACGCAAGGCTGTGCTGCCGGGGCATTTTCGCAGCGCACCCGCCTTCGTCGCCGACCCCGAGGGCGAAGGGCAATTCGACCACCTCGCCTTCACCTACCCGCCCTCGGCACGGCTGTGGGCGCTGCTGCCGGACGGCCCGGCAGTGGGTATCCGCATCCGACTGTGCCTGCCCGAGCCCGACGCCGCCGCCGACCCGGCGCTCATCGAGCGGGTGTGGAAGCTGGTCGAGCGCGCCCGCCCGGCCGGGGTGCCGCTGCAACTGATGGTCGAAGGCAGAATCGTCAAGGAGAGCACATCATGACCCTGGAACAAGCCAAGGCAATCGTCGACGGGCTTGGCGGCAAGGCGGCGGGCCACCTGATCCGGGCCGAAGACTGGAATGCGCTCGTCAGCGTGCTCGGCGCCTATGGCGCGCAGATCGAGGCCCTCGACACCGGGCTGCAGGGCGTGCAGGCCGACGTCGCTGCACTGGCAACGGAGGTGCAGGCCGCGATCGCCGAGCTCGCAGCGCGCGTCGTGCCGCTCGAAGGCCTGGACGAAGTGGTCGCACGCATCGATGCCGAGACCGCCCCGCTGCGCGAGAACTACCTGCTCAGGGTGAGCACGACGAACGAACACTACCTCGTCGGCCAGGTCGCCGAACTGGTGTTCACCGCCACCGCGCTCGATGGCGGCCCGCTGCCGGAGCCACGGCCCTGGCTCGACATCGTCACCACCTGGGGCCGGCTGCGCGCCGTACCCGGCTTCATCGTGCGCGAGAACGCCGAGGAAAACGCGCTCGCGGTGCAGTTCAACAACGCCGGCCAGGTGCGGGTGCAATTGCGCTCGCACTTCACCAAGGGCATCACTGCCAGCACCGAAGCGGCCTTTGCCGGCGTGCTCCAGGCCCAGGCCGGCAACAGCGGCAAGACCGTGATGCGGGTGCTGCAGGAGGCCGCTTCGCCGCAGGACCCGGAAGCGCAGATGGCCTTCCGCTCGATCAGCACGATGTATGAAGGCAACCGCAGCGTGCGCGGCTTTGCCGATGCCTACATCGACCAGTACACCGGCGGGCGCATCATCGGCGGCATCAGCCTCAACCCGGGCGAATGGCGCCACTACCGCGCCACCGTGATGGCCTTCGCCAAGCCCGATGCCGTCGCCACCTCGCCTGACCCGACACGCGGCGTCGCCACCATTCAGGTCAATTTCCGCGAATGGATCCCGAACTGGTCCTTCGGCCACATCGACTGGGTGGATCCGGTGCTGCCCGACTGGTCGCGACTGCTCGACGTCCACATCCGCGTACCGGACCTTGTGCACCGCATGGTCAGCGAACTCGACAAGCGTGCGACCGATGCCGGCGTGCTCGGCCGCATCCGCGACATGAAGGCCCTGGAGAAGGCGGCCAATGTCATCAACCCGGGCAACGACACGCTGATGCAGCACGGCAAGGCGATGATGCAAGGCGCACTGCAGATGCAGTTCGCGACGGGCTTCGCCGACACCGGCGTGGCCGCTGGCTACGCCCGCCAGGCCGGCGTCACCCAGCAGGTCAGCCAGACCGCAAAGGCGGCGCAGGACACGGCACTGGATGCCGCCACTGCCAAGCAGGCGGTCACCGTGCTGGAGAACCGCGTCAAGGCCGCGGAACAGACCGGCAAGGAGATCAGCGCCGGACTGCGCTCGCTCGGCGACGGCATCAACAAGATCGACGTCGTCCAGGTAGCCGACCTTGGGTCGCGCCTGAACGCAATCAACGCCTCGCTCAGCGGCCTGGCGAGCAGGATCCGCTGAAGGCGCAGGGCCCGCCACCACGAACCGACGCCAAGGCCATGCCGATCGTCCATCTGCAACCGAGCGATCTGTCTGCCGCGCAGGCGGCGCAGGTGCTCGACTTTCTGAACCGGGCAACGAGCCCTGCCCAGCTCGACCGCGACATCGAGTTTCCGGGCGAGCCCGACATCGGCGTGCGCCTGGGCCAGCGCCTGCTCGACGCGCGCGCGGCGCTCGGCGGCCGCTTCACCGACATCCTGCAGGTGCGCGCAATCCGCCTGATCGGGCCTGAACGCTTCACCGAGATCTGCGTCGCCGCGCTCGGGCTCGACCCGGTGCGCTGGGTGGCGCTGTTCTACGGCGGCGACCCACTCGCCCCCCAGGCCGAAACCGGGCTCGGCGTCAGCATCGAGGTGCTGCCGCAGACGGCATGGCTGGGCCAGCCGCGTACGCTGCGGGTGCGCGTGTGCGACCTCGGCGGCACGCCGCGGGCCGGCGTGCCGGTGGTGGTGCAGAGTGGCAGAGGTCATCTTGTGTACATGTACGGCTTCCGCCGTATCGAAGGCCAGGCGGTGACCGTGCTCAGCGGCGCTGACGGCACGGCCGAACTCGAGTTGTTCACCCCGCCCACCGAGCCCCTGTCCGAGAACCAGCAGGCGGCGCTCGAGCATGCACTCGCGGGCCTTGATGTGCACGCGCCGCACCCGCTCACCCTGGCGCCGGCACTGCGTGCGATCGCCGAGGAATACCTGCGCGACCGCAGCTACAGCTTGCGCAGCGCAATCGACCTCTACGTGCGCGACCACCGCCACGCCATGCTCGACAGCGTCAATCCCGGCCGCTGGCGTCTGGCCTGGCCGGCAGACAGCGCCTTGGTGCAGGCCGATGTGCTCGCCGACGAGGACAGCGGCACCAGCCTGGCGCGCGGCGTACGCACGCTGACCTGGATCAACTGGGTCGGCCCCTGGCTGAGCTTCATGGCCGAGGTGGTGGCCGACGGCGACGCATTGGGACGTGCCCTCGCCGATACCGCGAACACCCCCGAGGCTGACGGCCAGGCACTGGGGCGGCTGCTCAACCTTGGCCAGTCCTTCCTCGCGGGCAAGGCTGGGCGTACCGCGGAATGGCTGGGTCGTCAGCAGCTGACGCAGACGGTCGACCGCTTCCTCGGCAGCGGGGTGGACGCGCTGGCCCCGGCCGTACGCGACGATGTGGTGCGCCAGCTCGGCGTTGCCGCGAGCGGCGTCACGGCGCGCTCGCTCGGCAGCTTCACCTTCGCCGACACGGCACGCAACGCCCTCGACGCCCGCATCGATGCGGTCGCGCAGGACACGCTCACGCAGTTCGAACACCTGAGCGCGCTGGCCGTGGAGATCGACGGCAAGGCAGCCACGGTGAACCAGCAGATGCAGCAGATGCAGGCGCTTGCCGCAGGCGTGCATCAGGACCGCCTCGCCATCGATGCACGCTACTCCGACTTCGACAGCCGCTACACCCTTTTCGATAGCCGGCTCAACGCCTTCGACGCACAATACGGACAGTTCTCGACCGATATCGGCCGTTTCCGCGCCGATCTCGCCGGCTTCGACCAGAGCCGCGCCACCATCACCGAGCGCATCAACACGGTCGACCGCAACCTGAACACCGTGGTGAGCCTGAACAACCTGCGCCTGGGCGGGGGCTGAGATGAGCTCGCCCGCACTGGCGCCCTTCGGCCTCTACCGTAGCGCGGCATTCAACGCTGCGACACGGCTGAGCGCCGGTAACTCGCTCACACTCGATCGTCCGCAGGCGATCGGTGGCGGTGCCTTCGTGTTCCGCCTTTCGCTGTGGCTGCCGCTACCGCCGGCCTGTCGCGACGCCCGCGCACTGCAGCTCGCCGACAGCCGGCTGGAACTGCGCTTCACACCGGGCGAGATGACGCTTGCCACCGACGACAGTCACTGGTTCTCGAGCACCGAGGACACGGAACGGACGCAGGCACGACTGGGCTTCGTCTGGCCGGCAACGGTCGTCCGCATCGACGGCCCGCATGCGGGTGCTCAGTACGCCTTCGGCCTGCACCGTGCCGACGGCGAAGCGGTGAGCGCAGAGGCAAGCCAGCGCGGCAGGACCGGGCAGACACTGGCCCCCGCCTGGCAGGGCTCGCCGCTGGTGGTGCGCTTCGATGCCCCGGTGCCCTTGCACGCCAGCGCAACGCTCAAGAAACCGGCCGCCGCCAGACCCCGCAAGCTGCCGCAGGCGCGTGCACTCGGCGTCCCCGCCGCCGGCGGTCTCATCCAGTCTCATGACCATGGTCTGGTGGCGGCCCAGGCGGGGATCATCGAGCAGTTGCGGCGCAGCTCGCAGCTTGTCCCCAGCCTACGCATTGCCGCCCGCCCGACGAGCCCGCGCCTGCGCCTGGTGCTGGAGGAAGGCGGTAGCGAGCGTCTGTTGTGGCAGACGATCGCCGCCGGCGAGCACACCACTGCGGTGAGCCTGCCCACCGCCGAACTCGCCCAGGAATGGGCGGCCGCCCTCGAACAGATCATCGCCGCCTGCAGCAAGCTGGCGCCCGGCGCCGGGCTGCCCGGCCTGCGTCTGGACATCGAATCCGATGCCCCCTGCACGGTCAACGTGCTGCATGCGGCGCTCGCCCTCGACGCCGAATACGACCTGCTGACCGACGGCCAGGCCATGGCCCCCGGTGCGCCGAGGCTGGTTTTCGACGGCAGCCGCCGCACCCGGCTGGCGCTCGAACTGCCCGCCCCGCCTGCCGGCAACCGGCGCAGCCTGCAGCTCGGCGGGCGCATGCGCTGCGCGGACATGCCTGGCGTGGGGCCGGGCCGCGACGCAACCACGGCTGCTGCGCGCCAGGGCCTGCTGCTGGAGGAGGACCACCGCGTCGAATGCCGCCTGGCGCTGCTCGCCCCGAGCCGCGTGGCCGGCCTGGTGCTGGGCTGGCATCCACTGTCGGCCCGACTGCGTGGCAGCCTGCGCGTACTGCCCGCTGACGCCCGACGCGGCACACCCGCCCTGCTCGCACAGGCTTTCGACTTCGACACCGATACGGCAGGCGTGCTGATGCTCGCCGTGCGCTGGCCGGCCCTGGACCTGCAGGCGCAGGCGCTGCGCATCGAGCTGGGGCTGCAGGAAGGGCGTGGCATCTGGCTGAGCGGCAGCGCCGGCGAGGACTGGCACATACGCCAGGACGCAGGCGACCTCGATGGCAGGGCGCTCGCGCTGACGCTGGATGCCGCCTGGCTGGACGACGACGCCGGAGACGGCACCACGGGCGACGGCGCCCCCGCGCCGTCCTTCCACCTTGGCAGCCAGTCGCTCACGGCAACGGACATGGCACAAGGGCGCTTCGCGCTGTCGGTCGCGCCACCGGCACTGGACGCCTGGCCGGGACAGCCGCTGTGCGTGGAATCGGGTATCGCCGCCGAAGTCGCGATCGAGAGCGCCGTCCTCAAGCTGCGCCTGGGCTGACAGCCCGAGCATTGCAGCCAGGCGCGGCAGCGCCCAAGGCCGGCTCAGAACTCCACGAACAGATGCGACAGCCCGGCGGCGTCACCGATCGAGAAGCCCGATGCGCGCAGGCTGGCCTGGCGCGCAAACTCGAGGTCGGCCGGGTAGTCGGCATGCACGCGGTACAACAGTTCGCCGCAGGCAACCGGCTCGCCCAGCTTCTTCAGCAGATCCACCCCTGCGCCCTGCACTTTGGGCGCACCGGCCAGACGGGCGACGCGGGCGAGCTGCAGGTTGTCGATGCCGGTGACCACGCCGTCGGCATCGGCCGCCACCTCGAAGCTGAGGCGGGCGAGCGCCGGCGCGTTGTGGTCGAAGGGGCGCCCGCCCTGGGCACGGATGATCGCGTCCATCTTCGCCAGCGCGCGGCCGGAATCGAGGATGTCGCGCGCGATCGCGAAGCCGTCGCCACCGCGCACGTCGGGGTCGAACTCGAGCATGCGCCCGGCCAGGCGCAGCGCCTTCTGGCGCAGGTCGTTGGGCGCACGCGGATCATTCTCGAGCACCCGCATCACGTCGCGCGCCTCCAGCACGGGTCCGATGCCGCTGCCGACCGGCTGGCGGCCGTCGGTGATGACGACGTCGATCACCAGATTCATGCGCGCCGCGACGAACTCGAACAGCTTGCGCAGCTTCTGCGCATCGGGCATCGAGCGCACCTTGGCGGTCGGCCCCACCGGAATGTCGAGCACGAGATGAGTGGAGCCCGCCGCCACCTTCTTGGACAGGATGGAGGCCACCATCTGCCCGGGCGAGTCGATGGACAGCGGGCGCTCGACCGAGATCAGCACGTCGTCGGCTGGCGACAGGTGGGCGGTGCCGCCCCAGGCCAGGCAGCCACGGTGCTCGCGCACGATGTCGGCGAGCGCATCGACCGGCAGCTCGACCCTGGCGAGCACCTCCATGGTGTCGGCGGTGCCGGCCGGCGAGGTGATCGCGCGCGACGAAGTCTTCGGGCACAGCATGCCGTGGGCGGCGACGATGGGCACCACCAGCATCGAGGTGCGATTGCCCGGGATGCCGCCGATGCAGTGCTTGTCCACGACCGGGCGCTCGCGCCAGTCCAGGCGCTGGCCGACCGCCGCCATCGCCTCGGTGAGGAAGTACACCTCCTCGCGGTCGAGCTCGCCCTGGTTGCTGGCGACGACGAAGGCGGTGAGTTCGATCTTGGAGTAGCGATGCTCGGCGATGTCGCGCACGATGGCGCGGAAGTCGTCGCGCCCCAGGCGCTCGCCCGCGATCTTGCGGTGCAGCGCGGGAATGGACGACGGCGGCTCGGCCTGCGCCACCATGGCCGGGTGGCCGTTATCCACACCGAGCTGGGCGAAGGCGTCGATCGACAGCCCGATCTCGTTGCAGCGCACGATGCGCGGGTCGTCCACCACGTTCAGCGTCGCCAGCACGCGCCGGCCATTGGCGCGCACCTCGACCTTGGCCAACGCCTGGAAGCCCTCGGCGCGATAGATCTCGCAGTCGCGATTGAGGTAGGCGACGTTCTCGCGATAGGTGTCGATGGCAACGCGCCGCAGGCTGAGCGGGAAAGCTTCCTCTGCGCCGCTTGCGGCCGGCCCGGGGGGCGGCAGTGCAGGAGTCGTCTTCATGACGACAAGACTACACCTGCTCATGCGGGCAGAGCAGCCCTGCCGTCATCGGCGCGAGACACAGCGCACACCGCAAGCGAACAAGCTTGCCAAAGGTCAATATGGTCAAGGCCTTGGGAGCCTATGCTGTGATCTGGATCACATGCGCTTGCACGGAGGCCCGCCATGACAAACCGCAACATCTCCTTCATCGTCAAGGACCAGGCGCCCTTGATGATGCGACCTTCGGACACGGTGCAGACCGCTTGCCAGCAGATGTGCGAACGCCGTGTCGGCGCAGTGCTGGTGACCGATGCCCGCGCCCACCTGAAAGGCATCTTCACCGGTCGCGATGCGGTGCAGGTGCTGGCCCGGGACGCCAACGCCGCGCATGTGCATCTGTCCGAGGTGATGACGCCCAAGCCCGACACCATCGAACCGGAGCGCACCGCGATCGAGGCCCTGCGCATGATGTGCGACGGCGGCTACCGCCATGTACCGGTGGTCAAGGATGGCAAGGTGGTGGGCATCGTCTCGCGCAGCGACTTCAAGGGTCTCGAGCTCGACCAGTTCGAGGACGAGCTCAGCCTGTGGGAGCGCATCTGCTGAGCGGCACGCTCAAGGATCGACCTGGAAGCGCAGGGTACCGATCATGCGATCGTCCGCAGTCAGCACACGCACCTGCCAGCGCCCTTCCGGGCGCTCCGGGAAGTTGAGCTTGCGCGTCCACGCCCGGTAGCCCTCGGCGCGCCCACCCTTGACCTCGAGTTCGATGCTGTCGACCTCGCGTCCCTCGTGCAGCCAGACATGGCGCACGCGCTCGCTCAGGCCGAGGGGCGCGTGGATGGCGGTGTAGGCGTACAGGCCGTGCTCGCGCAGCTGCGCCGCACCGATGCGCTGCAATGCCAGCTCCGGGCTGCGCCCGACGGTGTCGAATGCCGTCGTCACCGCCACCTCGGTCAGCCTCAGCGTCGCTGGCGGCACCCACAAGCGGGCAAACCAGCCGGCCGCCCCCAGGCCCGCAAGCAGTACGAGCACGAGCAGCGGCCGCCACCAGCGCGGCAGCGTGATCAGGCCGGCCAGGGTCGGAAAGGACAGCAGCACCGCAATGCCGAGGGCCAGTTGGTAGCTGGCCATGGCCGGCAGGCGCAGGATCAGCGGCAGCGCCACCAGCAGCAGGGCGAACAGGGCAAAGGTGTGATAGCCGAGGAACAGCCAGCGTCGTGTCGCCAGCCTGCGGTAGTAGATGGGGTCGATGATCGCGACCAGCGCCGCCGCCGCCACCGCAATCGAGAACAGGGCCTGGCCACTGTTCCAGGACGTGCTGGCGGCAAAGAAGGGCAGCGCGAAGAACAGGCTTTCCTGGTGCGTGAATTGGGTCAGGTAGCGCAACAGCGCAGGCGGCGGGGCATGACCGAAGCGCGTTGCAACGGCCTGGCTGAGCACACGCTCGAGCACCAGCAACAGCCAGCCCGCCAGCATGGCGATCGCCATCACCCGGCCCACACCTTCATGGCGCTCGATCAGGGTGAAGCTGAGCACGCCCGACACGAAACCGAAGGCTGCGACCAGGCCAGGATGCCTGCGCACCCAGACCACCCAACGCAATATTCGACGCTTCAACACCGGCACTTGATCGCTGCGCGCTGCGGGCCCGCCGCTCAGCGCATCAGGTCGCGCAAGTCGGCGACCGCCTCGCGGCCGAAGTCGTCGTCGAGCAGGTAATCGACCAGGTGCATCGCACACACCTCGGGCGCCACCAGCGCGCCGCTGCGCTGCAGGTCGACGAAGCGCTCGCGCTGCGGAAAGCGTTCAGCCGAGGCGGCGCGGATCTCCGCCTGCATGGCGGTGTCGAGCACACCCGGCGCCAGGCTGCAGATGCGCAGGCCCGGTATCGCCTCGGCCTGCACCGCGCGCGCGTGGTGGTCGAGCGCGGCCTTGCCGGCGCAGTAGACGCTCCAGCCCGCATACGGCTTGCGCGCCGCACCGCTCGAGACATGCACGATCCTGCGCTCGTGCGCCGCCGGACTGGCCGGCACCAGGGCCGCAGCCAGCATCAAGGGGGCAGCCACAGAAAGCGCGATGGCCCGGCCCACGGCTGCAGGCTCCTGCGCCGGCAACAAGGCCATCGGTTGCAGGGTGCCGGCATTGTTGATCAACAGCACCAACGCTGCATCAGCCAGCCAGTCCTGCAAGGCGCCGCCGGCCAGCCAGGCAGCAAGCGCCGCGCTGTCGCCAAGGTCCAGGCTGCATTCACGCAGCTGCAGCGGATGCGCCGCAGCCAGCTCGGGGTTGCCCTGCCGCGCCAGTCCCAGTACGTCGACGCCGCGCGCGAGCAGTTCGTCGGCCAGCGCCGCCCCCAGGCCGCGGCTGTGGCCGGTCACGATGGCCTTGGTCCTCATGTTCGCATCCCTTCCACAATCGCCCTCACCAGGGCAGGCGCTCACCAAGATAGCTGAAGAATGCCCCCGAGTCCTCTGCCCCCAGGCCGGACAGCACGCCGAGCAGGCGCTCGGCCGCCAGCCGCGGCGGCTGCACCTGCAGGCCGGCCTTGGCAAAGGGCGCCGACAGCCGGGTATCGACCGTACCCGGATGCAAGGCCACGCACAGCGCACCCGGACTGCGCCGGCGCAGCGCGACGGCAGCCGTGCGCACGAACTGGTTGAGCGCCGCCTTGGAGGCACGGTAGCCGTACCAGCCGCCGAGCCGGTTGTCGCCGATGCTGCCGACCTTGGCCGAGAGGGTCGCGAACACTGCACGCCCGGTCGCCGGCAGCAAGGGCAGGAAGTGCTTCATCAGCAGCGCCGGGCCGATGGCGTTGACCGCAAAGGCATGGGCCAGGTGGGCAGGATCGAGCTGGGCCAGGCTCTTCTCCGGGCGCATACCCTCGCCATGGAGGAAGCCGGTGGCGTCGAACACCAGCCTCGGCACGCCGCGCGCAGCCACATGCCCGGCACAGGCGGCAATGCTGGCCTCGTCGAGCAAGTCGAGCGCAGGCGTGCTGCTGCGGCCGAGGACCACGACCTCGGCGTAGGCCGGGTCGGCGCGCAGGCACTCGACCACGGCAGCGCCGATGCCGCCGCTGCCGATGACGACGGCGAGCGCAGGCGTATCGCCGGCACTCACCGCACCACCTCCTGCACAACGGCAGCACCGTCCCATTCACCCTCACGCCCCTCCTCGACGGCGTGGCAGGCGACACGCTGGCCGCCGTCCAGCGGACGCAGGGCGGGCGCCTCGCTGCGGCAACGCGCGTCCGCCAGCGGACAACGCGGATGAAAGCTGCAGCCGGGCGGCGGCGTGATCGGGTTGGGCACTTCGCCGCGCACCAGGTCCTCGCGCTGGCCGCGCATCTCCAGGCTGGGGATGGTCGCCAGCAGCATGCGCGTGTACGGATGGCGGGGGCGCTCGAAAAGCGTCCGGCTGGCAGCGATCTCGACGATGCGGCCGAGGTACATCACCCCCACTTCGTTCGCCATGTGGCGCACCACCGCGAGATCGTGGCTGATGAACAGGTAGGTGAGACCGAGCGCATCCTGGAGGTCGCGCATGAGATTGAGGATCTGCGCCTGCACCGACACGTCGAGTGCCGAAGTCGGCTCGTCGCAGACCAGGAACTCGGGCCGGTTGGCCAGCGCACGCGCGATACAGATGCGCTGGCGCTGGCCACCGGAGAACTCGTGCGGATACTTGGCGCCATCGGCCGGGGACAGGCCAACCTGGGTCAGCAGCTCGGCAACGCGCGCGCGGATGGCCGCCTGCTCCGTCTCCAGGCCGAACACACGGATCGGCTCGGCGATGATCCGCTCCACCCGCCAGCGCGGGTTCAGGCTGGCGTAGGGATCCTGAAAGATCATCTGGAAGCGGCGGCGCAGCTTCTGGCGCTCGGCCGCGCGCGTCACCAGCGCGAGGTCGTGGCCATCGAACACGATGCGCCCTGCAGACGGCTCGTAGAGGCCGACGATGAGCCGCGCCACCGTCGACTTGCCGCAGCCCGACTCTCCCACCAGGGCGAAGGTCTCGCCGCGCGTGATGTCGAAGGACACGCCATCGACCGCCTTCAGCCACCGCCGCGGCGCGCGCTCGAGCAGGCGGTTGAGGAAGGGCTTCGAGACGTCGAAGGCGCAGCGCAGATCCTCGACCCTCAGCAAGGGCTGGCCCCCAGCCTTCGCAAGCTCGACACCCGACGCAGCTGGCACGGCGTCGACGTCAGGCGCGCCATCGCCAGCAGCCGCGCTCGCCAGCGAAGCCGGGACGGCGTCCCGCTCCGGCCCCGCCACGTCGTGTTCAACTGGCTGGTGGATCAGCCCCTCGGCGTCCTCCACTGCGGCCTGGTCCTCGCGCCTGGCCTTGCTCACCGCGCGCTCGATGATGCTCATCACGCGCCCTCCACAGGCTCGGTGCCCGGCGTCGACGCCAGGTCATCGGCATAAAGCCAGCAGGCCGCCCGCGTCGCGCCGGCGGGCAGCAGCTCGGGCCGGACCTCGCGGCAACGCGCGAAGGCCTCGCCACAGCGCGGGTTGAAGGCACAACCGGCGGGTATCGCAGTCAGCCGCGGCATGGCGCCGTCGATCTGCACCAGGCGGCGAACGTCCGCCCCCAGCACCGGGATCGAGCCCATCAGGCCGCGCGTGTAGGGGTGTGCAGGCCGGCGCACGACTTCTTCGACCGGGCCGATCTCGGCCAGCCGGCCGGCGTACATCACCGCGACGCGGTCGGCGGTCTCGGCGATCACGCCCATGTCGTGGGTGACCAGCATGACCGCTGTGCGATGCTGGCGGCACAGCCGACGCAGCAGGGCGATGATCTGCGACTGCACCGAGACATCGAGCGCGGTCGTCGGTTCGTCGGCAATGATGAGCTCGGGCTCGGCACAGAGGGCGAGTGCAATCACCACGCGCTGGCGCATGCCGCCGGAGAACTGGTGCGGGTAGTGGTCGATGCGCTCGCGCGGGGCCGGGATGCCCACCTCCTCGAGCAGTTCGATCGCGCGCTCACGCGCCTGGCGATCGGACAGATCGAGGTGGGTGAGCATGGTCTCCACCAGCTGCTGGCCCACCGTATACAAGGGGTTCAGGCTGGTGAGGGGGTCCTGGAAGATCATCGCGATGCGCCGCCCGCGCAGGCGGCGCATGCGCTCGGCAGGCAGGGCGTGGATGGGTTCGCCATCGAGCAGGATCTGTCCACCTGCGATGCGCCCGGGCGGCTCGAGCAGGCCGATGATGGCGGCACCGGTGAGCGACTTGCCGGCACCGGACTCGCCGACCACGCCCAGCACCTCACCGCGCGCGATGTCGAAGGACACGTCGTCGATCGCCACCAGGGTGCCGCGCCGGGAGGGAAACTCGATGCGCAGATTGCGCACCGACAGCAGCGGCACGTCTTCGCGCGCCGGCACCTGGTAAATCACAGGGGACCGGGATCTCATCGGCGCAGCCTCGGGTTGAGCGCATCACGCAGCCAATCGCCGAGCAGGTTCACCGCCAAGGCCAGCAGCAGCAGGGTCAGCCCCGGGAAGAACACGATCCACCACTCTCCCGAGAACAGGAAGTCCTGGCCGACACGGATCAGCGTACCCAGGCTGGGCTGGGTCGGCGGCACGCCGACGCCAAGGAAGGACAGCGTCGACTCCAGAATGATGGCGAGCGCCAGGCCGATGGTGGCGATCACCAGCACCGGCCCCATCACGTTGGGCAGGATGTGGCGCAGCAGGATCATCGGCGCCGGCACGCCGATCACGCGTGCGGCCTGCACGTACTCCTTGTTCTTCTCGGCCAGCGTCGAGCTGCGCACCGTGCGCGCGTACTGCACCCAGTCCGACAGCCCGATCGCCACCACCAGCACGTACACCGCCATCCTGTCCTGCAGCGCAGGCGGCACAACGCCCTTGAACACGCCGAAGATCAGCAAGGCCACCAGGATGGCGGGGAAGCTCAGCTGAACGTCGGCGATACGCATGATCAGACTGTCCACCCAGCCGCCGCGGTAACCGGCGATGAGGCCGAGGGTGATGCCCAGCACCGCGGCGAAGGCCACCGCGGCGAAGCCGACCAGGATCGACACGCGCGAGCCGTAGAGAATGGCCGAGAACAGGTCACGGCCCTGGGCGTCGGTGCCCAGCCAATAGACGTTGCCAGTGAATTCGTTGGCCTGCATGGGCCGGGTGAAGCCGTCCATCAGGTTGAGCGTGGCGGGATCGAAGGGATTCTGCGGCGCGATCACCGGTGCCAGCAGGGCGGCGGCGAGGATCACCAGCGTGACCAGCGCCGAAAGTATGGTCACCGGTGAATGGGTGAAGCTGTAGAAGAGGTCGCTATCGACCAGGCGCGCCCAGCGCGAAGCGGGTCGGGCGGCGACGGTGGGCGGGAGATGGGATGTGGAAGGCATGCTCGGGACCTGCTCCTTGGCGCCGGCTCAATGCCCACGGCCACTGCGCTGCACGCGCAGGCGCGGATCGACGACGAAATACAGCAGATCGACGATGAGATTGATGACGACGAAAATCAGCGCGATCAGCACCAGATAGGCGGCCATCACCGGGATGTCGACGAACTGCACGGCGGTGATGAAGAGCAGGCCCACGCCGGGCCACTGGAACACGGTCTCGGTGATGATCGCGAACGCGATGATCGAGCCGATCTGCAAGCCGGTGATGGTGATCACCGGCAGCAGCGTGTTCTTGAGCGCATGGCCGAAATGCACCGCGCGGTTCGACAGGCCGCGTGCGCGCGCGAACTTGATGTAGTCGGTACGCAGCACCTCGAGCATCTCTGCGCGCACCAGGCGCATGATCAGCGTGAGCTGGTACAGACCGAGCGTGATCGCCGGCATGATCAGCGACTTGAGGCCGGAGGTGGTCAGCAGCCCGGTGGTCCACCAACCGAGATCGACCACCTCGCCGCGACCGAAGGCCGGCAGGACCTTGAGCTCCACCGCGAACACGTAGATCAGCAGGATGCCGATGAGGAAGGTCGGCAGCGACACCCCGACCAGGGACAGGCCCATGATCGCATTGCTCAGCCAGCCGTCACGGCGCAGCGCGGTATACACGCCGAGTGCGATACCGATCACCAGCGCGCCGACGCCCGAGATCAGCGCCAGCTCCAGCGTGGCGGGGAGGCGCTCGGCGATCACGTCGGCCACCGGCCGCGCCATGCGGTAGGACACGCCGAACTCGCCGCGCGCCGCATTGGCCACGAAGCGCAGGAACTGCACCGGCACCGGGTCGTTGAGGCCGAGCGAATCGCGCAGGGCGTCGCGCTCGGCCATCGTCGCCTCCTGGCCGACCATGTTGTTGATGGGGTCGCCGATGTAGCGGAACAGCCCGAAGGACACCAGCGCCACGGCGAGCATGACGAGGACGGACTGCAGCAGGCGACGCAGGATGAAAGCGAGCATCAGGAGCGCGAACGATGGGAGATCATGGCCGGGCCAGACGCCGCAGGGACCAC
>NZ_AMXB01000054.1:0-21994 GCF_000310125.2 Thauera sp. 27 | reverse complement strand
GCCCCGGCTACGCGCCGCACGGCCGGCGCTGGCCTGCCACACTGTCGCCCGAGCTCGCCGCCGCGTGCGCGGGCCGCCACAGCAGCGACCCGGCCGACCTCGCCACAGCGCCCGCCGGCCGCATCGTGCCCTTCGACATGACCCCGCTCGCCATCTCGGCCTCGCTGATCCGCGATCTGGTTCGCACCGGCCACAGCGTGCGCTATTTGCTGCCTGATTCCGTTGTCGACTATATTGCCGCGCACCATCTTTACGAGGGCAACGGGAACTAGAGCCTTCCCATTTGCCGGGAAAGCCCCCCCACTTCCTGCCCTTCTCGCCCCCACTCTTCATTCCTGCCGAGCCCATGGACCTTCCCACCCTGCAAAACATCGTCGTCAGCGCCCTCGAGGATATCAAGGGCCGCGACATCGAGGTCATCGACACTTCGAAGCACACGCCGCTGTTCGATCGCATCGTCATCGCCAGCGCCGAATCGGGCCGCCAGACCCGCGCCCTGGCGCAGAACGTTCAGGACAAGGTCAAGGAGGCCGGCGGCGAGGTACTCAGCATGGAAGGCCAGGACACCGGCGAGTGGGTGCTGGTCGACCTTGGCAGCATCGTGGTGCACGTGATGCAGCCCGCCGTGCGCAGCTACTACAAGCTCGAAGAGCTGTGGAACACCAAGCCCGCCGGCCGCCAGGCCGCCGCCGGACGCTGACCAGGCGCCCGCGCGGCCGTGAAGCTCTGCATCGTCGCCGTCGGCCACCGCATGCCGGCCTGGGTACAGGCCGGCTTCGACGAGTTCGCCCGCCGCATGCCGCGCGAACTGCCGCTGCAGCTTGTCGAGGTGAAAGCCGAGCCGCGCACCAGCGGCAAGACCGTCGACGCCATGATGGCTGCCGAAGCCGCCCGCATCGAAGCCGTGCTGCCGCCACGATGCCGGCGCGTGATCCTCGACGAGCGCGGCGCCGACCTCTCCACCCTGGCGCTGGCGCAGCGCCTGGAGAGCTGGCAGGGCGAAGGCCAGGACGTGGCGCTCATCATCGGCGGCCCCGACGGTCTGTCCCCCGCCCTCAAGGCGAGCGCACACGAAGCCATTCGCCTGTCCAGCCTCACCCTGCCCCACGCCCTGGTGCGCCCGCTGCTGGCCGAGGCGCTGTATCGCGCATGGACGGTGCTGCGCAACCACCCCTATCATCGCGAATGAGTACTGCATGACGCCCATGTACCCGCGCATCTACCTCGCCTCCAAGAGCCCCCGCCGCCGCGACCTGCTGCGCCAGATCGGCGTGCAGTTCGACGTGCTCACCTTCCGTGACGGCGAGCGCGGCGAGGACGCCGACGTGGACGAAACGCCCCTGCCTGCGGAGCCGGTCGAGCGTTACGTCGAACGTATCGCGCTGGCCAAGGCCGAGGCCGGCATGCGCCGTGTGCTGTGGCGCAAGCTGTTGCGACGCCCGGTACTCGCCGCCGACACCACGCTCGAGCTCGACGGCGAGATCATTGGCAAGCCCAGGGACGCGGCCGATGCCCAGGCCATCCTCACCCGCCTGTCCGGGCGCCGCCACCGCGTCCTCACCGCACTGGCCGTCAGCGACGGCGAACGCACGCGCAGCCGGGTGTCGGTGAGCGAGGTCAGCTTCACCACGCTCTCCGAGAACGACATCCGCCAGTATGTCGCCAGCGGCGAGCCCATGGACAAGGCCGGCGCCTACGGCATCCAGGGCCGCGCCGCGGTGTTCATTGACGAGATCCATGGCAGCTACTCCGGCATCATGGGCCTGCCGCTGTTCGAAACCGCCAGGCTGCTCGACATCTTCGCCACCGAGGAGCGGCAGTGAGCATCGAATTCCTCATCAACTTCACCCCGCAGGAAACCCGCGTCGCGCTCGTCGAGCAGGGCGTCGTCCAGGAACTGCATATCGAGCGCACCGCCAGCCGCGGCATCGTCGGCAACCTCTACCTGGGCAAGGTGGTGCGCGTGCTGCCCGGCATGCAGTCGGCCTTCATCGACATCGGCCTCGAGCGTACCGCCTTCCTGCATGTGGCGGACATCTGGAGCGAACGCCAGAACGGCGAAGCCGCCCGCCCGATCGAGAAGATCCTCGCCGAAGGCCAGAACCTGCTCGTGCAGGTGCTCAAGGACCCCATCGGCACCAAGGGGGCGCGCCTGTCAACGCAGGTCAGCCTCGCCGGCCGGTTGCTGGTCTACCTGCCCCAGGAAAAGCACATCGGCATCTCCCAGCGGATCGAGGACGAGGCCGAACGCGAAGCCCTGCGCGTGCGTCTGACGGCACTGGTGCCCGAGGATGAACGCGGCGGCTTCATCGTGCGCACGATGGCCGAATCCGCGTCGGATGCCGAGCTCGCCGCCGACATCGCCTACCTGCGCAAGCTGTGGAGCGAGATCTCGGCCAGCACGGCCGGCATCTTCCCGCCCAAGCTGCTGCACGAGGACCTCGGCCTGGGGCAGCGCACGCTGCGTGACCTCGTTACCGACGAAACCACCCGCATCCGCGTCGATTCCCGGGAAAACTACCAGAAGCTCGCCACCTTCGCCGCCGAATACACACCCCAGGTGCTGCCGCTGCTCGAGCACTACAGCGGCGAACGCCCGCTGTTCGAGCTCTACAACGTCGAGGAAGAGATCCAGAAGGCGCTCGCTCGCCGGGTGGATCTCAAATCCGGCGGCTACCTGATCATCGACCAGACCGAGGCGATGACCACCGTCGACGTCAACACCGGCGGTTTCGTCGGTGCACGCAATTTCGACGACACCATCTTCAAGACCAACCTCGAAGCCAGCCAGGCGATCGCCCGCCAGCTCCGCCTGCGCAACCTGGGCGGCATCATCATCATCGACTTCATCGACATGGAGAACACCGAACACCGCGAGATGGTGCTCGAGGAGTTCCGCAAGGCCTTGTCGCGCGACCACACGAAGATGACGATCAACGGCTTCACGGCGCTCGGCCTGGTCGAAATGACGCGCAAGCGTACCCGCGAGTCCCTCGCCCACCTGCTGTGCGAGCCCTGCCCCACCTGCAGCGGTCGCGGCGAGGTGAAGACCGCGCGCACCGTGGCCTACGAGATCCTGCGCGAGCTGCTGCGCGAGGCGCGCCAGTTCAACGCCAAGGAGTTCCGCGTGCTCGCCGCCCCCAATGTCATCGACCTCTTCCTCGACGAGGAGAGCCAGTCACTGGCGATGCTGTCCGACTTCATCGGCAAGAAGGTGTCGCTCCACGCCGAGGCCAGCTACACGCAGGAACAATACGACATCGTGCTGCTGTGAGCACTGCCATCGAGCACCCCGCCGAACCCCGCCCCGAAAGGCTGCGCAATCCGCTCCTGCGCCTGGTCGCCGCCACTCGCCCGGCCTTCCTCGCCGTCACCCTGGTCGGCTGCCTCATCGGCATCGCCAGCGCGCACGCCAGCGGCCTTGTCATCGACCCGCTCAGCGCCGCGCTCACGCTGCTGTTCGCCCTGCTCGCACATGCCGGCGGCAACGTCATCAACGACTACCACGACGCCCTGAGCGGAGCCGACGACATCAACAGCGGCCGGCTCTTCCCGTTCACCGGCGGCAGCCGCTTCATCCAGAACGGCGTGCATACGCCAAGGCAGACGGCGCTGCTCGGCTATGGCCTGCTTGCAGCAGTGGTGCCGGGCGGGCTATGGCTGACCTGGCAGGCCGGGCCAGGCCTGCTGCTGATCGGGATGGCCGGCCTGGCGCTGGGCTGGGCCTACTCCGCGCCTCCGCTCAAGCTGGTGTGCCGCGGCTTCGGCGAAGTCGTCATCGTGGCCTGCTGGCTGCTGGTCGTGGTCGGTGCCGACTTCGTGCAACGCGGCGCCTTCGACCTGCTGCCCGTCTTCGCCGGCCTGTCCTACGCCCTGCTGGTGGCCAACCTGCTGTTCATCAACCAGTTCCCGGACCATGACGGCGACGCCGCCAGCGCCAAGCGCACCCTGGTCGTGCGCCTGGGCCCGCAAACCGCCAAGTGGGGCTACCTGCTGATCGCCATCGCCGCTTACGCCTGGCTGATCGCCATGGTGGCCAACGAACTGCTGCCGCAGAAGACCGCCGCCGCAGCGCTCACCGTCGCCCTGTCCTTCCCCGCCGGGCGCGACCTGCTCGAGCACGCCGCCGACCCGTCGGAGCTGACGCCTGCGATCAAGCGCACCATCGTCGCCGCGCTCGCGCATGGTGTCGTGCTGGCCGGCGTGCTGGCCTTCTCCTGAGACCGCCCCAGGGCGACACCCTCAGCCTGCCTCCGGGCTCAGTGCGCCGACCCGATAACTTACATATGCCTGTTCTCGAGTCGCCCTGAAGAGAACTATATGTGATGTCGAAGTCCTCACTTGCACTCGATACCCTGCCTCCCGAGGTGAGCCGCTCGCTGCAGACCCTCGGCGAGCACTGCGCCTTGGCGCGCCTGCGGCGCAAGGAGTCGCAGAAGCAATGGGCCAGCCGCCTGGGCGTTTCGGTGCCAACCTTGATCCGCCTCGAAAAGGGCGACCCGACGGTGAGCATGGGCGTGTCCGCCACCGCGCTGTGGCTGATCGGGCTGTCGGCAGGGCTTTCCGAGCTGGCCGACCCGGCCAAGGACCTGCGCGCGCTCGAGTCCGACGTCCGCGAGGCAAGCCGCCTGCGCGTCAGGCGGACGCGCGCGTCGCGCACCACACCGCCCCCCGCGACAAGGACAGCGCCAGGCGCTGCAGTCAGCGGCGACGCGGGCTCAGACGCCGAGGTAACGGTTCCACAAGTGGCGCAGCCGTATGAAACAGGACAGCCAGGGCGCATTTGCGATCATTAATAAGAATTGTTACCATTCCTTAATCAGCCAGCCATGCCGCCGTCGGACAGCCAGCCAGCAACCCGTCGCCCGGTGGTTTCATGCCTGCCTGCCGTTTCAATACAGCTCCATCCCCTCGCCTTGCCGCCTTGACCCTCGCGATTGGCCTGGCCCTGCAACCCACTGTCTCACTTGCCACAAAGCCAGACCCGGTGCTGGCCGAGATCGTGGTTCACCCCGAGAAGGACGACTTCGACGCTCGGCAGCAATCTGCGAGCACTCGCCTGGTCTACGGCCGGGAAGAGCTGGATCGAATGAACGAGCTGACGGTGGGCGATTACCTTCGGCGGCTGCCGAGCGTGACCTTCACAGGCCCTCCCGGCAATCCGAAAGACGTGCGGATGCGCGGCATGGACAAGGGCTACACGCAGATCCTGATCGACGGCGAAGCGGTCGCATCGGGCACCAAGGAGCGGCAGATCCAGGTCGACCGCATCCCGCTCGACATGGTCGAGCGCATAGAGGTGATCCGCGCGCCCTCGGCCGACATGCCTTCGGAAGGCATGATGGGCACCATCAACATCGTCCTGCGCGAACCACCAGACAAGCGCGTCGCGAACGCCCGCATCGCGACCGGCCGCCTCTTTGGCGAGAAGACCGATACCAACACCTGGAACCTGTCCGGACAGTACGGCGATGCCTCTGACTCGGTGCGCTGGCTGCTCAGCGCCTCGGTAGGCGACCGTGGCGACCTGAAGAGCAAGAGCAAGGACGAAACCTCCTATCACAACAACCCCACGAATGCCCCCAAGGACCGCAAGCTCGAATTCGAAGACGAGCGAGCTCGCACGCGAACCGTCGACTTCGCGCCGCGCATCAACATCAGGCTCTCTGCCGTTGATGAACTCGTGCTGACACCCTGGTTCACACGCTCGGACGAGTCCAAGGAAAAATCCCGAGACAAGTTCAAGTACGCCGGCACAAGCATCATCGGTGATGGACAGACCCAAGAGGACGAAGACAAGTTGCGCGAAACCTGGCGGCTTCGCGGCGAATGGAAGCGCAAGATCGAGGACGGCAAGCTATCGATCTACGCGGCAGCCCAGCAAGGCACGGAGAAAAAGGACAAGTCGACGCTCGACTACCGGAGCGACGGCACGCTCTCCAAGGTCGCCGTCGAGCGTGATGACAAGGACGAGTCCGACTGGTACCTGGGCGCGCGCGGCGAACGCAAGCTCGGCCGTCACACCGTCTCCGCAGGCCTCGAATACCGCGATGCACGTCGCAAGGACGGCAAGACCAAGGAAGAAGGAGCAAGCTGGGCGGCGCTGAGCGCCAAGGACCCTGGGCGAGGCGACCGGTTCGATATCTCCGAACAGCGCTGGACCGCCTTCGTCCAGGACGAGATCCGCCTCGATTCCAAGCACATTCTGACCCCTGGCCTGCGCGCGATACATGTTCGCCAAGGCGCCATCGATGCGTTCGGCGCCAAGAGCACGGCCGCGACCGATAGTCTGAATCCATCGCTGCACTACCTCTGGAAGTTCGACCCCCGTAACAACCTGCGAGCCAGTGCGACCCAGACCCTCAAGCCTCCCAAGTTCGACGACCTCTCGACCGTTACCGAATCGAAGAGCGGCACATCCGCAGACCCTGACAAATCAGGCAACCCTGAACTCAAGCCAGAGCGTGCCGTTGGCCTCGAACTGGGCTGGGAGCACTTTCTTCCGGAAGGCGGTGGCGTTCTTGGCGCAAACGTCTTTCACCGTGACATCAAGGACAAGGTCGAGAAGATCAGCGGACTCGAGGGATCGCGCTGGGTCGAACGCCCCCAGAACGTCGGAAATGCCAAGGTCTGGGGCTGGGAACTCGACGCACGCCCGCAGATGGACATCATTGGCCTGCCCGAACTGATGCTCCGCTTCAACTACACCCGCCTGTATTCGCGCATCACCGACAGCGCCACCGGCATGACCACCCGCATCAAGGACCAGCCGCCCTACGTCTACAACATCGGGTTCGACTGGCAACTGCCGCGCCTCCGCGCCAGTTGGGGACTCAACTACAACTACACGCCCAAGTACCTCAAGAATCCGACCGAGCCGCTCAAGGCGGACTACGAGGCCGGTCAGGAATTGCTCGACGCCTATGTCAGCACACGGATCACACCCGATCTCTCGCTGCGTCTGACCGCCTCCAACCTGCTCGACATGCGGAAAGTGAAGGACAAGACGACCTATCACTCGAACGGCAGGCTCGACAAGACCTCCACCGAGACGGAGCGCGGTGGCCGTTCGATCATGCTGGCGCTCGAAGGGCGCTGGTGAGCCTCAACGTAAAAGGAGTCTCCCCGTGCAACTCAACCTGAAGGCGCGCGACTGGCACAACTGGCTCTCAGTCCTGCTTGTGGTGCCCATGCTGCTGGTGGGCTTCACATCGATCTTCCTCGCCCACAAGAAGGAGCTCGGCCTCAACGACATCGACCTCACACCCTACGTTGCCTGGCTGCCCGGTTACGGTGAGAGCGGACGGCGGGCGCAGGCGCCCGAGGTACGCTCCACGGCGACGCTGACCGACGGTCGTGTCCTGATCGGAACCCAGAACGGGCTGTTCGAAGTCGTCGGCACAAGCGCCCATGCCATCCCCGAACTGGGCGGAGACCAGATCCGCGACATCGCGGAGCTGCCCTGGGGCATCGTCGTCGCTGCAAAGGCCGGGATCTGGCTGAGCCAGGACGGCCGTTGGCAGCGTGTCGTCGCAGGCGACGCCTGGAACGCTCATCGGCACCCCGACGGCAGCGTTTCGGTCACGCTGAAGGATCGCGGCCTCGTCTCCAGCAACGACGGCCGGGAGTGGTCCCCCCCCGCCTCGCTGCGTGCGGTGCTAGCAGGGCTGCCAAGCACGGACATGCCTGACGAGCGCGTCACACTGGGCAAGCTGATGATCGACATGCACACGGGCAAGGCTTTCCTCGGCAAGAACGCCGAATGGGTCTGGATCGACCTGCTCGGGTTCGTCTGGGTCTTCCTCGGTTTCACCGGGCTGTGGCTTTGGTGGCGAACCCAGACGAAGAAGCGCGACTCCGCGCTCAAGCGCGCTCAGCAAGCTGCTTCAGTAGCCCGCATCACGCAATGACGACCTTCATCCTGGGGCTGCTGCTTGGGCTATCGGCAATCGGGCTGGTGATCAGCTGTGTCGCGCTCATCCACGGCTTCAGGGTACGTGCCGAGATCCGGCGCCTGTCCCTGAGTGCCCCTGCGGACAAGGCGCAGGCGCCTGGAGGACGCGCACGACCGCCGGGTGCCGCCAAGAGCGAGCTGACGGCCTCAAGCGACAAGCAGACCCGTCAGGAGACCGAGGCGCCACCCGCTGTACGAAAACCCACCTGAGGCGCCGAGGCCGGGCCGGACACTGTTAGACTTGCGGCTTCGCAAGCTCCCGACCCGGCCACCATGATCGGACGCATCACCGGCACCCTGCTGGAAAAGAACCCGCCGCAGATCCTCGTCGACGTGCACGGCGTCGGCTACGAGATCGACGTGCCGATGAGCACCTTCTACAACCTGCCCGCTACCGGCACCACGGTGAGCCTGCACATCCACCATGTGGTGCGCGAGGACGGCCACTTCCTGTTCGGCTTCGCCACCGACGAGGAACGCGCGACCTTCCGCCAGCTGCTCAAGGTCTCGGGCATCGGTGCGCGCATGGCGCTGGCGGTGCTGTCAGGCCTGTCGGTGAATGACCTCGCGCAAGCGGTGGCGCTGCAGGAGGCCGGACGGCTGGTGAAGATCCCCGGCATCGGCAAGAAGACGGCCGAGCGCCTGCTGCTCGAACTGCGCGACAAGCTCGGCAAGGCCTTGCCCAACATGGCGGGCGTACGCCTGGCAGCGCCGCCCGGAACCGCCCCGGACGCGAGGAGCGACATCCTCAACGCCCTGCTGGCGCTCGGCTACAACGAGCGCGAGGCGCTATCGGCGATGAAGGGCCTGGCCGAAGAAGTCGGCGTGTCGGACGGCATCCGCCAGGCACTGAAGGCGCTGTCGAAGGGCTGAATGGAGGCTGAGCCGAAGACATGATCGAAACCGACAAGCTCAAGGCGGTCGCGCCCGCCGAACGGCTCATCTCCGCCACCCCTGCCGACCGCCAGGAAGACGCCATCGAGCGCGCACTGCGCCCGAAGCGTCTCGCCGAATACGTCGGCCAGGCCAAGATCCGCGAGCAGCTGGAGATCTTCATCCAGGCCGCGCGCAAGCGCAGCGAGGCGCTCGACCACGTACTGCTGTTCGGACCACCCGGCCTGGGCAAGACCACGCTGGCGCACATCGTCGCCGCCGAGATGGGGGTGAACCTGCGCCAGACCTCGGGCCCGGTGCTGGAGCGCGCCGGCGACCTCGCCGCACTGCTCACCAACCTCGAGCCGCACGACGTGCTCTTCATCGACGAGATCCACCGCCTCTCGCCGGTGGTCGAGGAAATCCTCTACCCCGCGCTGGAAGACTTCCAGATCGACATCATGATCGGCGAAGGGCCGGCCGCGCGCTCGGTCAAGCTCGACCTGCCGCCCTTCACGCTGGTCGGCGCCACGACTCGCGCAGGCATGCTCACCAACCCCCTGCGCGACCGCTTCGGGATCGTGTCGCGGCTGGAGTTCTACACGCCGGAGGAGCTCGGCTTCATCGTCAGCCGCTCGGCGCGCCTGCTCAACGTCGAGATCGACGACAACGGCGCACTCGAGATCGCCCGCCGCGCCCGCGGCACGCCGCGCATCGCCAACCGGCTGCTGCGCCGGGTGCGCGACTATGCCGAAGTGAAGGCAAACGGCCACATCACTGCCGCGGTAGCCGATGCCGCCCTGCGCATGCTGGATGTGGACAACCTTGGCCTCGATCTGATGGACCGCAAGCTGCTGTCGGCAATGCTGGAGAAATTCGGCGGCGGTCCGGTCGGCCTCGACAACATCGCCGCTGCGATCGGTGAATCCACCGACACCATCGAAGACGTCATCGAGCCTTACCTGATCCAGCAGGGCTACCTGCAACGCACGCCGCGCGGGCGCATGGCCACGCACTCGATCTGGCAGCATTTCGGGCTTGCGCCGCCACGCCCCGGCGGCGACCTGTTCGCCCAATAGCTGGCTCGCACCATGCGCTCGCTGCAGGTGGTGATGATGACGCTGTGCGTGGTCGGCGGGCTCTTCCTGCTCATGCACGCGCCGGACTTCTTCATGCCCGACCGCTGGGACCCATCGCGTGGCCGCCAGTTCGACGCCACCGCCTCGCGCCTGCTGGGCGCAGGCCTGCTGGTGCTGGCCGTGCTCGGCGGCCACTACATGCGCAACATGTACTACGGCACGCGCCGCCGGCTCCCCGGGCCAGCCGCGCAGGTGCGTTACTTCCTGCTGCTGGTGCTGACCCTGGTGCTGATCAGTGCCGCCATGCATCGCGCCGAACCCGGCCCAAACCCCGAATACCGCGCCCCAGCCTCGGCAACCGCGCGCTGATCAGCGCTCGTCGGCGTCAAGCAGGGCGCGCACGCGCTCGGCCGTCTCCAGCAACTCGCCCAACTGGCGCGAACTGAGCAGCGCACCAAAGTGATCGACCGCGGCCCGGGAGATGAAAAGATGGCCGTTGTCCCTGCGCACGATCCAGCCGAGTTCGATCAGGCGCACGATCTTGCGGCGTACGGTCTCGCGCGGCAACCCGGTCGCCGCAGCGATCGAATACGCATTGCAGGGTTTGAGTTCGCAGTACGCGTCGTCGACGTCGCTATGGAACTCGATCACTGCGGCGCCCGCAGCCTCGGCACCGAGGTTCCCGTTGCCACGTTCGCCGCCGGTTTCGAGCGCACCGATGTTGTGGAGTGCGATCTCGCCGAGCAGGATGGGCAGCAGGATGTCACGATCGAAATCCTCGAACCAGCGCCTGATGTTGCGAATCTCGTGGCGCGCGAGCATCAGCGCCACCGACTTGAGGATGCGCTGGGCCGAACCAGGCTCGATGACTTCGAGCGTGTCCTTGTCGGACGCTGCCGCCGGCGCGTCCTGTGTTTTGGCTTTGAGGACCATTGATATTGGGGAGACTGGCTGCGATCCGTGTCGACCTATGCAGTATCGACAAAAAACCGATTTTTATTAAATGATTGTAATCAACGCGCGCAGCATAGCGGAGCAGCACGCCGTGCTCAGCCCGGAAGTACCCAACATGGGCAACCCGCCCCTCGGACCTTACTTGCGCGCGCGCGGGTGGGCCGCGTCATAAACGCGGGCAAGGTGCTGAAAGTCGAGTTGAGTGTAGATCTGCGTACTGCGGATGCTGGCATGGCCAAGCAGTTCCTGAACGGCACGCAGGTCGCCGCTCGACTGCAGCAGATGGCTTGCAAAGCTGTGGCGCAGCATGTGGGGGTGCACGTGCACACCCAGGCCCAGCACCCGCGCACGCTGCTCGAGCCGGCTGGCGATGCCGCCCGTGCTGAGCCGGCCACCGCTGCGGGTAACGAACAACGCAGGTTCGTCCGCGCGTGCAAGCTGCGGTCGCAGCGCCGACCAGCGCACCAGCGCGGCCAGCGCCTTGCCGCCGACAGGCACGCTGCGGCTGCGCTGGCGCTTGCCGGTGACGGTCACCATACCCTGCGCCAGGTCGATTCCAGTGTCGACATCGAGCGCAGCAAGCTCGGCCGCACGCAGGCCGGACGAGTAGAAAAGCTCGAACATCGCAATATCGCGAGTTTCGAGCAAATTTAACGGCTCTGGATCGAGCAAGGCCTGTGCCTGCTCGGGAGACAGCACAAGCGGCAGAGGCGACGGCGAGCGCGGCGGACGCACGCCAAGCGCGGGGTTGACACGCACGTCGCGGTGACGCGCCAGCCAACGATAGAAACTGCGCCAGGCTGACAGATGACGCGAGATAGAACGCCCGCTCAGCCCCTCGCCATGAAGGCGGGCGACGAAGCGCCGGATGTCCTGCATGTCGAGTTCGGCGGGCTGGCGCTCGGCAGCCAGGCGCAGCAACGCATGCAGACCTTCGCGGTAAGCCTTGAGCGTGAGTTCGGCGGCCCTGCGCTGGCTCGCCAGCCAGTCGAGCCAGGCTTCGCCATCCGCCGGCAACGGCCCCGCTGCCGGGGACACCATTGCCCGGGCGGCCTGATCGCCTCGCCCCGCCTGCGACCGCCTGCTCATTGCATGCTCCCGCGCGCTGCGATCAGCCGCCGCGACTGACGAGCGCCGCCGCTGCGAGATCGGCGATGCGGCTCAGGTAAAGCGTTCCCATCTCGGGATAGAAGCGCTCCGGCTCGGCGCTGCCCAGCGCCAGCAAACCGAAACACACACCGCTGGCACGCAGCGGCATCAGCGCAAGCGAACGCACATGGGGCGCAGCCTCGCCAAACCAGCCCGTTGCCTCGATACTCTCGGGTGGCCCGCAATAGGGGTGGCGCAGGGCTTCCACATGCCTGCGCGCAGCCGCGCTGACCTCGTCTGCGTCCGCCTCGGCGACGCTGCCCCACAGCCTGAGACTGACGTGCGGCACCGCAAAGTCGTCCTGCAGGCTGGACACCAGCGCCTGGCGCACCGACACCGCGCTACCGGCTGCAAGCAGCATCACCGACAGCCGATGCACCTTGGTGCTGATGTCGTCGTTCTCGGCGCCAAAGCGAATGAGCTCGGAGAGCTTGACCTCGAGCTGGCGGATCTTGTCACGCAGGGCATGCAGCTGGCGCTCGGCCAGCGAGATCGCCTGCCCGCCGTGCTGTGGGTGCGGCACGGTGAGCTGGGTGAACAGCTCATGGTGCTGGTTCAGGAAATCGGGGTGCTCGCGCAGGTAGCGCGCCACATCGTCGGCATTCATCGCTCGTGTACTCCCTGTCGGGCCGCTCGGCGACCCGCTTTGTTCATGCGCGCACGCGGTGCGCGCTACGTGGTCCAGCCCGCAGCCCAGCGTTCAGTCCAGCACCATCTCTGCTTCGAAAACGCTCACCGCCGGCCCGGTCATCAGCACCGGCGAGCCCGGGCCAGCCCAGGCGATCTCGAGTTCGCCGCCACGGGTCTCGACCTTCACCGGCGAGACCAGCAGGCCGCGCCCGATGCCCGCAACCACGGCCGCGCACGCGCCCGTGCCGCAGGCCAGCGTCTCGCCCGCACCACGCTCGAACACTCGCAAGCGCGCGTGGCCGGGGTCGACAACCTCCAGGAAACCGGCATTGACGCGGGCCGGGAAGCGCTCATGGCGTTCGATGAGCGCCCCCAGCTCGGCGACCGGGGCGGTATCGACGTCAGCCACCACCTGCACTGCATGCGGATTGCCCATCGACACCGCGGTGATCGCCACCGTTCTGTCGCCGACCTCGAGCGGCTGCACGAAGGCATCCGACTCGGACACGAAGGGAATCTTGTCGGGCGCGAATTGCGGCACCCCCATATCGACC
This sequence comes from Thauera sp. 27, assembly GCF_000310125.2. Classification (NCBI taxonomy): domain Bacteria; kingdom Pseudomonadati; phylum Pseudomonadota; class Betaproteobacteria; order Rhodocyclales; family Zoogloeaceae; genus Thauera; species Thauera sp. 27. The sequence goes on along the minus strand of NZ_AMXB01000054.1, from coordinate 8,801 downwards.
GTCACCAGGCCGTCGTCACGCAGGCGTGGCGCAATGACGCCCGATCGCGTCTCGACGCGGATCTCGCGCTTGCTGGTGAGCCCCTTGTCATGGACGAAGCGCACGAAGCAGCGCGCGCCGTTACCGCACTGCTCGACCTCGCCGCCGTCGGCGTTGAAGATGCGGTAGCGGAAATCGACATCGGGCCGGGTAGCGGGCTCGACCACCAGCAACTGGTCGCAGCCGACGCCAAAATGGCGGTCGGCGATCGCGCGCACGCGTGCCGGCGTAAGCTCGACCGGCTCACGGGTGGCGTCGATGACGACGAAGTCGTTGCCGAGGCCATGCATCTTGGTGAAGCGCAGTTTCATCGGAAGCCTGACGGATACTATTGGAAAGATGCGCTCATGCGTACGCAGCGCAAGCCGCGATTGTCCTCCACCGCGACGACCAGCGTCCACCTCCAGCGCAGCGTAAGCGGCAAGCTCTTAGTCGGCCCACCCAATCCGGATCGCCTTCAACCCCTCGCGGCTCGCGCCGCTCCCACGGGGGTCGATCGGCCGCGGTGGCCTGCTGTAGGAGCGGCGCCAGCCGCGAGCTTTTCATCGCCCCCCAAGCCGCATCGCCTTCAACCCCTCGCGGCTCGCGCCGCTCCCACGGGGGTCGATCGGCCGCGGCGGCCTGCTGTAGGAGCGGCGCCAGCCGCGAGCCTTTCGCACGACATCAGTAGATGCGCGGCTCGCCTTCGGGGCGCGTCTTGAAGCGGCGATGCACCCAGTAGTACTGCTCGGGCATGGTCCGAACCACGCCTTCGAGCCAGGCGTTCATGCGCCGGGTATCGGCCTCGACGTCGTCCGATGGATAGTCCGCCCACGGCTCGCCGAGCTCGAGCACGTAGCCCCCGCCACCGGGCAGCATGCGCACGACGCAGGGCACCACCGCCGCCCCCGCCAGGCGCGCCAGCCGAGGCAGGCCGGTGATGGTGGCCGCCGGCACGCCGAAAAAGGGTACGAAGATCGACTCCTTGCGGCCGTAATCCAGGTCGGGCAGGTAGTAGAAGGGGCGGCCGGACTTCATCGCCTTGACGGTAGCGCGCACGCCGTCATGGCGCGACAGCAACAGCTGATCGTTGAAGCGGCTGCGGCCGTGGTAGAGCCAGCGGTCGATCACCTTGTCCTTCTGCGGCGAGTAAACACTGACGAAGTCACCCTCCAGCGACAGCCTCGTGCCCGCCATGTCGAGGCCGACGAAGTGCGGCGCCAGCAGCAGCACCGGCCGGCCGGCGGCGCGCAGCGCCTGCAGGCGCTCGAGGCCGTCGATGCGCACGGTGGCGCGCAGGCGCTCTGCGCTCGCCCACCAGGCCAGGCCGCGCTCGAGCATGCTGCGCCCGGTGACCGCGAAATGGCGGCGGGCGAGCGCGCGTCGCTCGGACTCGGACAGATCGGGGAAGCACAAGCGCAGATTGATCAGCACCACCTTGCGCCGCGGCACCACCAGCCAGTACAGCAGCCACCCGAAACCGCTTCCGATACGGGACAACAACGACAGCGGCAGCCAGTGCAGCAGCCAGATGAGGGCAATGACCACGCGGCTCACGACCTGCCCTCCGCATCGCCGCGGGGCGGCGTTGGTGAATCGGGTGCCGCCGCATCAGCAGGCGCGCCGGCAACAGGGACGATGTCCTCGCGTTCGCGACGCGGCCCCTTGTAGCGGTTATAGCCCCACAGGTACTGCTGCGGGCACTGCAGGATCATGCGCTCGACCTCGCGGTTGATGATCGCAACATCGGCCTCCAGCTCCCCGGTGAGCGCCTCGGTGGGCGCCTGCAGGCGGAACACGTAGCCCTCGCCGCGCGGCAGGCGCTCGGCCCAGGTGTAGATCACACGCACGCCCTTGACCGCAGCCAGGCGCGCGGCCAGCGTCATCGTCCACGCCGGCTTGCCGAAGAAGGGCGCCCACACGCCCTCGCCCGCGCCCGGCACCTGGTCGGGCAGCATGCCCACCGCCTCGTGGCTGCGCAGGGTCTTGACCAGCTTGCGCACGCCCGACAGGTCCGCCGGCGCGGTGCGCATCTGGCCGCGCGCGCGGCCTGCCTCCATCAGCGGCTGCAGCACGTCCTTGCGCGGCGGACGGTAGAGCACCGTGATCGGGATCTGTGCCGCAATGCACTGCGCGGTGATCTCGAAGCAGCCCAGGTGCGGGGTGATGAAGAGGATACCGGCGCCCTCGGCGCGCGCCGCCTCGACCAGATCCCAGCCCTCGGTGCGCACTGCGCTCGCCACCACCTCGGCCGCCGGCCGCTCCCAGATGAAGGGCAGCTCGAGCGCCTGGCGACCGGCCTCGACGATGGCTGCGCGCAGCACCGTCTCGTCCTCGCGACCGAGGGCGTTGAACAGGTTCTCGCGCAGACGGCGGGCATAGGACGGCGAGGCCTTGTAGGTCAGCCAGCCCGCCCAGCCGCCTAGGCGGTGGAGCCAGGCCAGCGGCAGGCGCGAGAGCAGACGAAAGAGGGATTGAAACAGCACGGGCAGGGTCCAAGCGGGGGCCGGCAGGGGCGCATTGAGAATGCCGGCACGGTTCACCAGCCCCGAATGCTTACACACCCCGCCGTCCCGGTCTATAATCCGTGCCCTACCGCCGAGTTAACTCGACAACTTGCAGGGCGGCATGGCAGCGCGGCTGCCGTACAAATACTGCTAAAGCGTCGGCTGCTCGACGAAATCCCCGGAGCTGGCCGCAGACGCAAGGCCAGAAAAAACGGGGATTTTTGCTTTTCAAGGAGTAGCAGCATGGCAGAGTTCCTCTTCACCTCCGAGTCGGTCTCCGAAGGCCACCCGGACAAGGTCGCCGACCAGGTCTCCGACGGCGTGCTCGACGCCATCCTGGCCGAGGACCCCAAGGCGCGCGTCGCCTGCGAGACGCTGGTGTCCACCGGCCTCGTCGTGATCTCGGGCGAGATCACCACCACCGCACACCCCAACTATCGCGAGATCGCGCAGGACGTCATCCGCCGCATCGGCTACGACAACTCCGACATCGGCTTCGACTACAAGAGCTGCGCGGTGCTGGCGGCGATCAACCGCCAGTCGCCCGACATCGCCCAGGGCGTGAATAACGCCAACGACGACCCGCTCGACCAGGGCGCCGGCGACCAGGGCCTGATGTTCGGCTACGCCACCAACGAGACTGCCAGCCTGATGCCGCTGCCGATCCATTACGCGCACCGCGTGATGCAGCGCCAGGCCGAGGTGCGCAAGGACGGCCGCCTGCCCTGGCTGCGCCCGGACGCCAAGAGCCAGATCACGGTGAAGTACGTCGACGGCAAGCCGACTGCGATCGACACCGTGGTGGTGTCGACCCAGCACGACCCGGACGTCACGCAGGAGCAGATCCGTGAGGCGGTGATCGAGCTGATCATCAAGCCGGTGCTGCCGCCCGAACTGATGCAGGGCAACGTACGCTACCTGGTCAACCCGACCGGCCGCTTCGTGGTCGGCGGCCCGCACGGCGACTGCGGCCTGACCGGGCGCAAGATCATCGTCGACACCTACGGCGGCGCAGCCCACCACGGCGGTGGCGCGTTCTCGGGCAAGGACCCCTCCAAGGTCGACCGCTCGGCCGCCTACGCCGGGCGCTACGTGGCCAAGAACATCGTCGCCGCTGGGCTGGCCGACAAGTGCGAGGTGCAGGTCGCCTACGCGATCGGCGTGGCACGTCCGGTGTCGCTGATGGTCAATACATTCGGTACGGGCAGGATTGCCGACGAGCAGATCGTGGCACTGGTTGGCAAGCACTTCGACCTGCGCCCGAAGGCAATCATCCAGACGCTCGACCTGCTGCGCCCGATCTACTCGCGGACCGCCGCCTATGGCCACTTCGGCCGCGACGAACCCGGGTTCTCCTGGGAGCAGACCGACAAGGCCGCTGCACTGCGCGCCGACGCCGGGCTCTAAAATAGCGCTACGAACCGCACGCCTCTCTCCGGCGACGGAGGGAGGCGTCTTTTTTGATCACCGACCCACGACCAGCTAAACACCGCCACACTCGACCGCGAACGTCCTTCCACGGTAACGGTCTTCCCCGCTCCCCTGCACCTCACATCACAACGCAAGATCCTTCCCCATGCTCGAACAAACCCTGATGTTCGTCCTCGGTCTCACCGTCCTCGTCATCGGCGCCGACGTGATGGTGCGCGGCGCCTCGCGGCTGGCAGTGTCCTTCGGCGTGTCGCCACTGGTGGTCGGCCTCACCGTGGTCGCCTTCGGCACCAGTGCGCCGGAGATGGCGGTATCGGTGGGTTCAGCCCTGTCGGGCAGCCCCGACCTCGCGATCGGCAACGTGGTGGGCAGCAACATCGCCAACATCCTGCTGATCCTGGGCATTTCGGCCCTGATCACGCCGCTGCTGGTCGATGAGCAGATCATCCGCCAGGAGATCCCGATCATGATCGGCGCCTCGGTGCTGCTGGTGGTGGTGGCGCTCGACGGCCGTATCGGGCTGCTGGAGTCGATCGTGATGTTCGGCCTGGTGATCGCTTACACCCTCTTCCTGGTCGTTCAGTCCCGGCGCGCCTCCAAAGCGGTGGAAGACGAATTCGCCTCCGAGATTCCGACCTCGAACTGGGACCGCCACTGGGCCGTACAGATCGCGCTGGTGGGGGTCGGCCTGGCGATGCTGGTGGTGGGCGCAGACTGGCTGGTGGATTCCGCCGTCGCCTTTGCGCGCGCCTTCGGTGTCAGCGACCTGGTGATCGGACTGACCGTGGTCGCGGTGGGCACCTCGATGCCCGAGATCGCCACCTCGATCGTCGCCGCCATGCGCGGCCAGCGCGACATCGCGGTCGGCAACGTGGTGGGCAGCAACGTGTTCAACATCCTCGCCGTGCTCGGCGTCACCGGCATCGTCTCGGGCGCTGGGCTCCCGGTGTCGGAAGCCGCGCGCAACTTCGACCTGTGGGTCATGCTGGCGGTGGCCTTCGCCTGCCTGCCCATCATGATCACCGGGCGCGAGATCGCGCGCTGGGAGGGCGGCGTGTTCCTCGCCTACTATGCCGCCTACACTGCCTGGCTGGTCCTGCAAGCGCAGCAGCACGCCAGCCTGCCGGCGTTCTCGAACGTGATGCTGGGCTATGTGTTGCCGCTGACCGTGGTCACGCTCATCGTCAGCATCGTGCGCGACAACGGCCGCACAAGCCGTTGACGCGTATATAATCTGCGCTTTCCGAGGAGCGCTGCGAGGCGCCCGCCGGCACTGCCGGCCGCGGCCCCCAGGCTCGGACCCCGCCGCCCGGCGGGTTGCAGTACAACGGCGCTCACCCTGCTAATCGTCTTCAACCCTGCCGGGTTCGGGATGCCGGGTGAGCCCTCGCAGCCAGTGTCGCTGCCCGCCCGCATCGCAGCCCGGCCATAGCATGGAGCTTCACATGAACGCTGTGGCTGACACCAACTTCACCGACTACGTCGTTGCCGACCTCTCGCTCGCCGACTGGGGGCGCAAGGAAATCCGCATCGCCGAGACCGAAATGCCCGGTCTGATGGCAATCCGCGAGGAATACGCCGCCAGCCAGCCGCTCAAGGGCGCACGCATCACCGGCTCGCTGCACATGACCATCCAGACCGCGGTGCTGATCGAGACGCTGACCGCGCTCGGCGCCCAGGTGCGCTGGGCCTCGTGCAACATCTTCTCGACTCAGGACCACGCCGCCGCCGCCATCGCCGCCGACGGCATCCCGGTGTTCGCGGTCAAGGGCGAGTCGCTGACCGACTACTGGGACTACACCCACCGCATCTTCGAGTGGTCGGACGGCGGTTACTCCAACATGATCCTCGACGACGGCGGCGACGCCACGCTGCTGCTGCACCTGGGCGCGCGTGCCGAGCAGGACATCTCCGTGCTGGCCAATCCGGGCTCGGAAGAGGAAACCATCCTCTTCGCCGCGATCAAGGCCAAGCTTGCCACCGCCCCCAACTGGTATTCGACCCGCCTGGCGCAGATCAAGGGCGTGACCGAGGAGACCACCACCGGCGTGCATCGCCTGTACCAGATGCACGCGCGCGGCGAGCTCAAGTTCCCGGCGATCAACGTCAATGATTCGGTGACCAAGTCCAAGTTCGACAACCTTTACGGCTGCCGTGAATCGCTGGTGGACGGCATCAAGCGCGCCACCGACGTGATGATCGCCGGCAAGATCGCCGTGGTGGCCGGCTACGGCGACGTGGGCAAGGGCTCGGCCCAGGCCCTGCGCGCGCTGTCCGCGCAGGTGTGGGTGACCGAGATCGACCCGATCTGCGCGCTGCAGGCGGCGATGGAAGGCTACCGCGTGGTGACCATGGAGTACGCTGCCGACAAGGCCGACATCTTCGTCACCGCCACCGGCAACTACCACGTGATCACCCACGATCACATGGCGAAGATGAAGGACCAGGCCATCGTCTGCAACATCGGCCACTTCGACAACGAAATCGACGTCGCCAGCGTCGAGCAGTACCCGTGGGAAGAGATCAAGCCGCAGGTCGATCACATCATCTTTCCCGACGGCAAGCGCATCATCCTGCTCGCCAAGGGTCGCCTGGTTAACCTCGGCTGCGCCACCGGCCACCCGAGCTATGTCATGTCGAGTTCCTTCGCCAACCAGACCATCGCGCAGATCGAGCTGTTCACCCGCACGGCCGACTACCCGGTGGGCGTGTATACCTTGCCCAAGCACCTCGACGAAAAGGTCGCCCGCCTGCAGCTGAAGAAGCTCAACGTTCAACTGACCGAGCTCACCGACGCACAGGCGGCCTATATCGGCGTGCCCAAGGAAGGTCCGTACAAGACCGACCAGTACCGCTACTGAGCGCCCTCGACGCAACGGCTGTGGGGCGGCGCACGCGGGTTTCCCGCGGCGCCCCACAGCCCATGACGAGCCCTCCGCGATGAGCATGAACTCCTTCCACGCCCGCCAGGGCAAGCCGAAACCGGCCGCGCAGGGCAAACACCCAGCCGACCGGCACGGTCTGCTGCGCGTCGACCAGCTGCTGGTGGCGCAAGGGCTGGCGGCCTCGCGCACGGCAGCGCGCGCGCTGATCGACGCCGGACGCGTCAGCCATGACGGCAAGCCGGTCACCAAGCCGGCGCTGGAGTTGCCGCCCGACGCCCGGCTCAAGGTGGTTGCGGACGAAAGCGACCGCTTCGTTTCCCGTGGCGCACTCAAACTCGAAGGCGCGCTCGCGCGCAGCGGGCTGGACGTGCGCGGCGCACACTGCCTGGACATCGGCCAGTCCACCGGCGGCTTCACCGATTGCCTGCTGCAGGCCGGTGCCGCAAGCGTGGTCGGCGTCGAAGTCGGCCACGACCAACTTCACCCCCGCCTGCGCAAGGACAAGCGCTGCGTCACGCTGGAAGGCCTGAACGCGCGCCAACTCGGCGTGGCCGAGCTCGGCGATCATTGCCCGGCACACGGCTTCGACCTACTGGTGTGCGACGCCAGCTTCATCTCGCTCGCGCTGCTGCTACCGCAGTGGCCCGCGCTGCTGTCTCCTGCCGGCCATGTCCTCGCCCTGGTCAAGCCGCAGTTCGAGGTCGGCCCTCAGGGGCTGGGCAAGGGCGGCATCGTGCGCGACACGACACTCTATGCCGGCGTCGAGCAGCGCCTGCGTAAGGCCGCACACGAGGCCGGACTGATCATCCTCGACTGGTTCGATTCACCCATCACGGGTGGCGATGGCAACCGCGAGTTCTTCTTCCATGCCATCCGCACACCGGATGTCCACGACACCTGACACGCCATGAACACCGAACTCTCGATCGAATTCTTCCCCCCGCAAACCGCCGAAGGCGCCCACAAGCTGCGTGCCACCTGCGCACAGCTCGCCGCCCTCGAACCCGCCTTCTTCTCCGTCACCTACGGCGCCGGCGGCTCCACGCGCGAGCGTACCTTCTCCGCGGTCAAGGAGATCGCCGCCGCTGGCCATGAGGCCGCCCCACACCTGTCGTGCATCGGCTCCACCCGCGACAGCATCCGCGACATCCTGCAGGAGTACGCAGACGCCGGTATCCGCCGCATCGTGGCGCTGCGCGGCGACCTGCCCTCGGGCGCAGGCGCTGCGGGCGAGTTCCGCTACGCCAATGAACTGGTCGAGTTCATCCGCGCCGAAACCGGCGACCGCTTCAGCATCGAGGTGGCCGCCTATCCCGAGTGGCACCCCCAGGCCAAGAGCCCGAAAGACGATCTTGCCGCTTTCAAGCGCAAGGTCGACGCCGGCGCCAACTCGGCAATCACGCAGTTCTTCTACAACCCGGACGCCTACCTCAACTTTGTAGAGGCGGCGCGCAAGATGGGCATCACCATCCCGATCGTGCCGGGCATCATGCCAATCGTCAGCTTCAGCAAGCTCGCCCGCTTCGCCGATGCCTGCGGTGCCGAGATCCCGCGCTGGATGCGCAAGAGCTTCGAGAGCTACGGCGACGACAGCGAATCGATCCGCGCCCTCGGCCTCGATGTGGTCACACGCCTGTGCGAACGGCTGATCGCCGAAGGGGTGCCCGGGCTGCACTTCTACAGCATGAACATGGCCGGGCCGACCATCGAGATCTGCACCCGGCTGGGGCGCAGCCTGCGGCAGGACTGACCCGGCGCCGGCGCGAAATGATGTGCTGCGTGAGTTTCTTGCTTAAGGAACCCGGCACGGATGGCGTAAATTGATGTCCAGGGGCGCCGACTGCCGCGACCGCCCCGAGACAGCCTGGCAATGAACGACACCACACCGCCATCGACCGCCCCGCCCCAGCGCACCCGCGCGACAACCCAGCGCGGGTGCGCTGGGGCGCCCGCGCCGGGC
>NZ_AMXB01000053.1:0-23123 GCF_000310125.2 Thauera sp. 27 | reverse complement strand
CAATCGCTGCCAGTTGCTGCTCCTGCACCCCCTCGCGGCTTGCGCCGCTCCTACAGGGTGATCGGCCGCGAGGGGTGCTGTAGGCGCGGCGCAAGCCGCGAGCTTCCTGGGCGGTTGCGTACGGCCGTGCACAGCGCTCCTCATGCATCGGTTAATATTGCTGCATACCTTCAACCCACAGGGAGTGCCGCAATGTCTCAGGATCAGAACGCGCAGGACCCGCTCGATTTCGTTCGCGGCATGTGGAACAGCATGGGCTTCTCATTGCCCGGCATGGTCACCCCCACGCTGGATGTCGATGAACTCGACAAGCGCATCAAGGACATGAAGGCGGTCGAGGGCTGGCTGAAGATGAACCTCAACATGCTGCAGATGAGCATCCAGGGCCTCGAGATGCAGCGCGCCGCCATCGCCGCCGTGAAGGCAATGAGCCAGCATGCGGCGGGCAGCGACGCACCGGGCCCGGACAACGCCGCAAACGCAGGCAGCAACCCCTTCGCCGCTGCCGCTGCGATGTGGCCCTGGAACATGATGAACAACGCGCAGGCCGACGACGCCCAGACCGCGGCCGACAGCGCTGCCAAACCCGCGGCCCGGGGCGGCCGCCGCAAGGCGCCCGCCGACAAGTAAGCCGGAACAGCGTCAGATCACGCCCGCCGCACGCAAGCGGGCGCGCTCATCGGCTCCAAGCCCAAGCCCGGCCAGGATCTCATCGGTGTCGGCACCCGCGCGAGCAGGTGCCGGGCTCGCGGTACCCGGCGGCATGCCACCGAGACGGACAGGCGGGCCGAACTGGCGCACACCGCCCACCTCCATCACCATGCCGCGCGCGCGCAACTGGGCATTCTCCAGGCTCTCCTCCAGCCTGAGCACCGGCGTCACACAACAATCCACACCGTCGAACAGCGCCACCCAGGCCTGCTGGCTACGACTGCGGAAGATCGCCGCCAGTGCGTCCCGCACCCGCTTGCCGTCTTCGCCGACCGCGAGATGGCCGGGCTTCAGGTCCGGGCGCTCGAGGGCATCGCACAACATGTGCCAGAACTTCTCTTCCAGCGCCCCCACCGCCATGTGGCGGCCGTCCGCAGTCTCATACACGCCATAGCAGGGCACGCCGCCGTCCAGCAGATCCTCGCCGCGCGGCCGCACACGTCCGTTGGCCAGCACCTCGGCAAGCGGGAAGATCGCGTGCGCGAAGGCCGCATCGGTCATCGACACATCGACATGACGCCCCTGGCCACGCTGGCGCGCATCGAACAAGGCCACCATGATGCCCATCGCCGCCGCCATCGTACCGCCCAGCAGATCGCCGATCTGCAGGTTCGACAACGCGGGCGGACCGCCCGCAACACCGATCTGGTCGAGCACCCCGGCATAGCCGATGTAATTGATGTCATGCCCGGCGCGCTCGGCATACGGACCGGTCTGGCCGTAGCCCGAGATGCTGCACAGAACGATCGCCGGCTTGCGCTCGGCAAGCACCGCATAGCCGAGGCCGAGCCGCTCCATCACCCCGGGCCGAAACCCCTCGACGACGACATCGGCCTCATCGACCAGCCGCAGGAACAGCGCCCTGCCCTCGGCCTGCTTCAGGTCCAGGCGCAAGCTGCGCTTGTTGCGGTTGACCACCTGGTAGAAGTAGCTGGTCTCGCCCCCCATCGCACCCATGGTACGGGCGTAGTCACCAGCGCCGGTGTCCTCCACCTTGATCACCTCGGCACCGTAGTCGGACAGATGCTGCGTCGCGAGCGGGCCAGGCAGCAAGCGCGTGAGATCCAGGATGCGCACGCCAGCAAGGGGCGCATGCGTGGCGGGAGAATGAGCCGGGTTCATGTATGTATCCGTGATGATGTCTTGACTGGCCGGCATTATGCCAACCGACGCCGCCCCGACGGCACCCCTCACACGCCTCGCCCCCTGTAGGAGCGGCGCAAGCCGCGAGGGGTTGAAGGCGATGAGCGCTGGGCGGGACGACGAAAAGCTCGCGGCTGGCGCCGCTCCTACAGCCCCCCTCACACGCCTCGCCCGCCCTGTAGGAGCGGCGCGAGCCGCGAGGGGTTGAAGGCGATGAGCGATGGGCGGGACGACGAAAAGCTCGCGGCTGGCGCCGCTCCTACGGCAGCCCTCACACGCCTCGCGCCCTGTAGGAGCGGCGCGAGCCGCGAGGGGTTGAAGGCGATGAGCGCTGAGCGGTGCGACGAAAAGCTCGCGGCTGGCGCCGCTCCTACGGCAGCCCTCACACGCCTCGCGCCCCGTAGGAGCGGCGCGAGCCGCGAGGGGTTGAAGGCGATGGGCGCTGGGCGGGACGGCGAAAAGCTCGCGGCTGGCGCCGCTCCGACACGGGGGCCAGCCAACCGTGTCAGTTGTAGACGCGCACGTCGTCGATGACCTTGCCGTCGTTGGCGAGCGCGCCGGAGGGCAGGAAGGCGACCTCGCCACGCAGCTTGGTGAGCTCGCGAATGCTGCTGGCCACGGCGGTTGCGAGCGCTTCGCTGCCACCACCGGCCACCTCGCACATGAGGGTCATGCGGTCGTTGAGATCGGGGTTGTCCACCACCAGGCGGGCACGGCGAATCTCGGCGTGGCGGCGCACCACATCGGCGATCTGCCCCGGATGGACGAACATGCCCTTGACCTTGGTCGTCTGGTCGGCGCGCCCCATCCAGCCCTTGATGCGCAGATTGGTGCGTCCGCAAGGCGACGCACCCGGCAGCACGGCCGAAAGGTCGCCGGTACCAAAACGGATCAGCGGGTAATCGGGGTTGAAGGTGGTCACAACGACCTCGCCAACCTCGCCCTCGGGCACCGGATCCCCCGTCCCCGGACGCACGATCTCGAGCAGGATGTCCTCGTCGACCACCAGGCCCTCGCGTGCCGGCGTCTCGTAGGCGATCAGGCCGATGTCGGCGGTCGCATACGCCTGGTAGGCCTGGATGCCACGCGCTGCGAAAGCGTCGCGCACGCTCGGCGGAAAGGCTTCACCCGACACGAAGGCCTTGGTGAAGGACGGCCGCAGGCCGGCCTCGTCCGCCTTCTCGAGCAGGATGCGCAGGAAGGACGGCGTACCCACGTAGGCATTGGGCTGCAGGTCGACAATCGCTGCCAGTTGCTGCTCGGTCTGCCCCACCCCGGCCGGAAACACCGTGCACCCCAGCGCATGGGCGGCCGTCTCCATCATCGAACCGGCAGGCGTGAAGTGGTACGAGAAGGTGTTATGCACCAGGTCGCCCGCGCGGAAACCCGCCGCGTGCAATGCGCGCGCGAGCCGGTAGTAGTCGGGCCGGGCGCCTTCGGGCTCGTACAAGGGGCCGGGCGAGGCAAACACGCGTCGGCACGCCGCGCCCCAGCCAACCGCCGCAAAGCCGCCGAAGGGCCGCGCCGCCTTCTGCTGCTCCAGCAGTTCGGACTTGCGCGTCACCGGCAGCGTCGCCAGGGCCTCGCGGCTGATGATGGTGTCCGGGTCAACATCCTCGAGCAGGCGGGAAAAGGCGGGCGCGCTCGCCCGCGCGTGGGCGATCTGGCCGGGTAGGCGTGCGAGCAGCGCACGCTCGCGAGCGTCCGCGGGCAGCGTTTCGCGATCGTCGTAAAAAGTCATGTCGGCATCCTTGCGCGATCCGGTATGGAGGAAGTGCGTCGCCCGCAGGCTCAGCTCAGCCAGCGCTTGCGGCGGCGATAGTGCTTGATGTCGCGGAAGCTCTTGCGACCCTCGCCGGACAGGCCGAGGTAGAACTCCTTGACGTCCTCGTTGGTCGCCAGGTCCTTGGCTGCGCCTTCCATCACGATGCGGCCGTTCTCCATGATGTAGCCGAAGTCCGCATAGCGCAGGGCCACCATGGTGTTCTGTTCGGCGAGCAGGAAGCTCACCCTTTCCTTGGTGTTGAGATCCTTCACGATCTCGAACACTTCTTCCACGATCAGCGGCGCAAGGCCCATCGACGGCTCGTCGAGCAGCACCAGCTTGGGCTTGGCCATCAGCGCACGACCGATCGCGCACATCTGCTGTTCGCCGCCCGAGGTATAGGCCGCCTGGCTGTTGCGGCGCGTCTTCAGGCGTGGGAAATAGTTGTAGACCTTTTCCAGGGTCTCCTCGACCGCGGCCTTGCCGTCGGTGCGGGTATAGGCGCCGGTACGCAGGTTCTCCTCGATGGTCAGGTGGCCGAAGCAGTGGCGACCCTCCATGACCTGCACCACCCCACGCTTGACGAGATCGGCCGGGGTCAGGGCCTCGACGCGCTCGCCCTTGTACTCCACCGAACCCTTGGTCACGTCGCCGCGCTCGCCCTTGAGCAGGTTGCTGACCGCACGCAACGTGGTCGTCTTGCCGGCGCCGTTGCCACCCAGGAGCGCAACGATGCTGCCCTCCTGCACCGACAGCGAGACACCCTTCAGGACGAGGATCACGTGGTTGTAGATCACCTCGATGTTGTTGACGCTGAGGAAGGCTGAATTGGGAGCGTTCATCTTCGATTCCACGGAAAGGCCTCCGCACCCGCGGGTGCGGAGGCACGTTTCAACTTACTGCGCGCACTGCTCGGCGGTACGGCGCTGGATGTTCTTCTCCGCGGCGTACTTGCTCGCCGCGTCGAGCACCATCGGGCGCAGGACCTTGTCGTCGGCCTGGTACCAGTCGGAGCTGAACTCCCACTTGTTGCCGTCCCAGGTGTGGACGCGAACCCACGACGCACCCATGTGGTCGGTGCAGGAGGTCTGCACCGGGCGCATCACGCCGGCAAAGCCCATGCCGTCGAGCTTGTCCTGGTCGAGATTGAGGTTCTCCAGGCCCCAGCGCACCTGCTCGCCGGTCATGACCTTGCCCTTGCCGTAGCGCTCCTGGGCGGCGGCGACGCCTTCGACCCCCAACATGGCCGAGATCAGGCCGCGCATGTACAGCACGGAACCGACTTCGTCCTTCGGACCGGTGCCCTGGCCCTTGTCATGCACCATGGCGAGGATGTCCTTGACCACCTTGGAGTTCGGCTCTGCACCGTGCTGCAGGGTGAGCGCGCTGTAGCCCTTGGCGCCGGCGCCGACGTCCTTGACGTCCGGCTCGGCACCCGCCCACCACACGCCGAGCATCTTCTCGCGCGGATAGCCGGTGGCCTGCGCTTCCTTGAGCGAGGTCGAGTTCATCACGCCCCAGCCCCACAGCAGCACGTGGTCCGGACGGTCGCGGCGGATCTGCAGCCAGGTCGCCTTCTGCTCCACGCCCGGGTGGGCAACCGGCAGCAGTTGCAGGTCGAAGCCGTGCATCTTGGCGCGCTCCTGCAGCAAGGGGATCGGCTCCTTGCCGAACGGGCTGTCGTGATAGACCAGCGCGATCTTCTTGCCCTTCAGGTTATCGACGCCGCCGTAAGCCTTGCCGATGTGCTGGATGGCGACGTCGGCCGCAACCCAGTAGGTGCCCAGCAGCGGGAAGTTCCAGGTGAACACCGAGCCGTCCTGCGACTCGCTGCGGCCGTAGCCGGCGGTGATCAGCGGGATCTTGTCCACCGGGGCCTTCTCGGTGAGCGCGAAGGTGATGCCGGTCGACAGCGGCTGGAACACCGTCGCGCCCTTGCCCTTCAGGCGCTCGTAGCACTCCACGCCGCGGTCGGTGGCGTAACCCGTCTCGCACTCCTCGAACGACACCTTGACGCCATTGATGCCGCCCTGGGCGTTGACCAGCTTCAGGTAATCGACGTAGCCGTTTGCCCACGGGTTGCCGTTGGCGGCATAGGCGCCGGTGCGATACACCAGGATCGGGAAGTACTGCTCGGCTGCCTGGGCGTGGGCCGCGGGCGTGAACACGGCGGACGACAGGCCCACCGAGGCGATGGCGGCCGCGAGGGCCAGGGAACGGAATTTCATGAGTCTCCTCCTTATTTATGCTTCATGGGCACTGCGAAAAGGTGTGCTGCATCAGTGCGGGAACGGCCACAGGCGCAGCTTCTGCTTGGCGATCGACCACAGGCGGGCGAGGCCATGGGGCTCGACGATCAGGAAGAAGATGATCAGCGAACCGAAGATGATGAACTCGGCGTGCGAGATACCGGCAGTCGACACCGTCACCCCCACCAGGCCGCCGAGGAAGGGCAGGAACTGGTTGAGGAAGATCGGCAGGATCACGATGAAGGCGGCGCCGAAGAAGCTGCCCATGATCGAGCCCATGCCGCCGATGATGACCATGAACAGCAGCTGGAACGAGCGATCGACCGAGAACGCCGCCGGCTCCCACGAACCCAGGTGCACGAAGCCCCACAGCGCGCCGGCCACGCCGATGAAGAACGAGCTCACCGCGAACGCCGACAGCTTGGCGTACATCGGGCGGATGCCGATCACCTCCGCGGCCACGTCCATGTCGCGGATCGCCATCCACTGGCGGCCGATGCTGGCGCGGGTCATGTTCTTGGCCAGCAGCGCGAAGAACACCACGAAGATCAGGCAGAACAGGTACTTCTCCACCGGCGTGTTGATCACCCAGCCGAAAGCTTCCAGCTTGGCCACCGACACCGAGCCCGAGGCCGAGTTGTTGGTAAACCAGCCGATGCGCAGGAAGGCCCAGTCGCACAGGAACTGCGCGGCCAGCGTCGCCACTGCCAGGTACAGGCCGCGCACCCGCAGGCTGGGGATGCCGAACAGGATGCCGAAGCCCGCTGCCGCCACACCGCCGAGCAGCATCGCCAGCACCAGCGGCATGCCATCGACCCGCACCATGAAGTTATAGGCTGCGTAGGCACCGATCGCCATGAAGGCACCCGCCCCCAGGGTGATCTGGCCGCAGTAACCCACCAGCAGGTTCACCCCCAGCGCCGCCAGTGCCAGCACCAGGAAGGGGATGAGCACCGCGCGGAACAGGTACTCGTCGGCGAGGAAAGGCACGCCGATGGCTGCGAAGGCGATCAGACCGAGGACGAACCACTTATCCTGGGCGATCGTGAAGATCTGCTGGTCGGCCAGGTAGCTCGTCTTGAACTGGCCATTCTCACGATAAATCACTGTTCTATCTCCCCGTCAGACGCGGTTGATGATCTTTTCGCCGAACAGACCCTGGGGCCGGAACAGCAGCACGATGAGTGCCATCACGTAGGCGAACCAGATTTCGATGCCGCCGCCGACGTAGGGTCCGAGATAGACCTCGGACAGCTTCTCGCCGACACCGATGATCAGGCCACCGACGATCGCACCCGGCACCGAAGTCAGGCCGCCGAGGATCACCACCGGCAGCGCACGCAGCGCCACGGTGACGAGGGAGAACTGCACGCCCATCTTCGAGCCCCAGATGATGCCCGCCACCAGCGCCACCAGGCCGGCCACGCACCACACGATCACCCAGGTCTTGTTGAGCGGGATGCCCACCGACTGCGCCGCCTGGTGGTCATCGGCCACCGCACGCAGCGCCCGGCCCACCGAGGTCTTCTGGAAGAAGACGGTCAGGCCGCCGACCAGCACCGCCGCCAGCAGCGCGGCGATGAAGTCTTCCTTGTTGATCATGACGCCGCCCTCGATGAGGCCCTCGAACATGATCACCGGGTCCTTCGGCATGCCGACGTTGATCGAGTAGATCTCGCTGCCGAAGAAGGTCTGGCCCAGACCCTCGAGCACGTAGGCGATACCCAGGGTCACCATCAGCAGGGTCGCCCCTTCCTGGTTGACCAGCTTGCGCAGCACGAAGCGCTCGACCGTCCATGCCACCACGAACATCACGATACCCGCACCGATGATGCCGATCACGTTGGCCAGGAACAGGCTGTCGCCGCCCAGCGCCGCGTTCGACCACTCGGAAAAGCGCGCCATCGCCAGCGCGGCGACCAGCACCATCGCCCCCTGGGCAAAGTTGAACACCCCGGAAGCCTTGAAGATGAGCACGAAGCCCAGCGCGACCAGCGAATACAACATGCCGGTCATCAGGCCGCCCAACATCGTTTCGATAAAGAATCCCATGTCCCGCTCCGCTCAGTGACCGCTGCCCAGATAGGCGTTGATGACGTCCTGGTTGTTGCGCACCTCGTCGGGCGTGCCGTCACCGATCTTCTTGCCGTAGTCGAGGACGACCACGCGGTCCGAAATGTCCATCACCACCCCCATGTCGTGCTCGATGAGCACGATCGTGGTGCCGAACTGGTCGCTGATGTCGAGGATGAAGCGGCACATGTCCTGCTTCTCCTCCACGTTCATGCCCGCCATCGGCTCATCCAGGAGCAGGATCTCCGGCTCCATCGCCAGCGCGCGGCCGAGGTCGACGCGCTTTTGCAGGCCGTAGGGCAGCGCCCCCACCGCGGTCTTGCGGATGTGCTGGATCTCGAGGAAGTCGACGATCTCCTCGACCTTCTCGCGGTGTGCGATCTCCTCGTTGCGCGCTGCGCCGATCCACAGCGCCTGCTGGAAGAGGTTGCACTTCATGCGCAGGTTGCGCCCGGTCATGATGTTGTCGAGCACGCTCATACCCTTGAACAACGCAATGTTCTGGAAGGTGCGCGCGATACCCTGCTTGGCCGCCATGTGCGGCTCCATCTTCTTGCGCTCCTGGCCGCGGAACATGATCTTGCCTTCCTGGGGGTGGTACACCCCGTTGATCACGTTCAGCATCGAGCTCTTGCCCGCGCCGTTGGGGCCGATGATGGCGCGGACCTCGTGCTCGCGGATGTTGAAGCTGATGTCGGTCAGCGCCTTCACCCCCCCGAAGCGCAGCGAGATGTTCTGCAGGTCGAGGATCACGTCGCCGAACTTGCGGCCGCCCTGGGCGGCGGCAGGTGCGGCATTGCTGGCATTCGTCATTATCTCGTCTCTCCTCACGCGGCCCGCTTGCCTGCCTGCTGCGCGAAGGTCTTGACCTCCTCGATGCGCAGATCGGCAGACACCTTGGCCGTGCGGCCGTCTTCGTACTTGACCTGGGTCTCGATGAACTGGCTCTTCCTGCCTTCGAACATGGCTTCGATCAGCTCACCGTACTTCTCGGCGATGAAGTTGCGCCGCACCTTGCGCGTGCGCGTGAGTTCGCCGTCATCCGCATCGAGCTCCTTGTGCAGGATCAGGAAACGCTTGATCTGCGAGCCGCTCATGTTGGGGTCGCTCGCCAGGTCGGCATTGACCTTCTCGATACCGTCGCGGATCAGGTCGTACACCGCCGACTGCTGGGCAAGGTCGGCGTAACCCGAGTAGGCCATGCCCTTCTTCTCGGCCCAGTTGCCCACCGCCTCGAGGTCGATGTTGATGAAGGCGGTGACGAACTCCTTACCGTTACCGAAGGTGACCGCCTCCTTGATGTGCTGGAAGAACTTGAGCTTGTTCTCGATGTAGTTGGGCGCGAACATCGAGCCGTCGGCCATCTTGCCCACGTCCTTGGCACGGTCGATGATCTTGAGGTGGCCGTCCTCGTCGAAGAAGCCGGCATCGCCGGTCATGAAGTAGCCTTCGGCGTTGATCGACTCGGCCGTAGCGTCCGGGCGCTTGTAGTAGGCCTTGAGCAGCATCGGCCCCTTCACCAGGATCTCGCCGTTGTCGGCGAGCTTGACCTCGACGAAGGGCGCCGGCTTGCCCACCGAGTCCAGCTTGATCTGGCCGTCGGGCTGCAGGCACACGTAGGCGCAGGTCTCGGTCTGGCCGTAGAGCTGCTTCAGGTTGATGCCGATCGAACGGTAGAAGCGGAACAGGTCCGGACCGATCGCCGCGCCCGCGGTATAGGCCACGCGGATGCGGCTCATGCCGAGCACGTTCTTGAGCGGGCCGTACACCAGCAGGTTGCCCAGCCAGTACTGGAAGCGGTCGCCGCCCGACACCGGTTTGCCGTCGAGGATGTCGGCACCGCAGCGGCGGGCCACGTCCATGAAATGGTTGAAGACCTTGCGCTTGAGCGCGCTGGCATCCTCCATGCGGATCATCACCTGGGTGAGCAGGTTCTCGAACACGCGCGGCGGTGCGAAATAGTAGGTGGGCCCGATCTCGCGCAGGTCGTTCATGACCGTCTCGCCCGACTCCGGGCAGTTGATCGTGAAGCCCGCCACCATCGCCTGCGCGAACGAGAACAGGTGGTCGCCCACCCACGCCATCGGCAGGTAGGACAGGATGTCCTCGCGATCGGTGAGCTGATCGAACTGCATGCCACCACGCGCCGCGGCAATGAAGGCGCCATGGGTCTGGCACACGCCCTTGGGCTTGCCCGTGGTACCCGAGGTGTACAGCATGATCGAGATGTCGTCGGACGCCCCCTTGTCGATCTCCCCGTTCAGGAAGTCCGACTGGTTGCGGTCGTGGATACGCCCCATCTCCTGCAGCTCATCCAGGCCCATCAGCAGGGTCTGGGTGTAGTGGCGCATGCCGCGCGCATCGTCATAGATCACATGCTCGAGCAGCGGCGCCTCGGGCTGGATCTCGAGCATCTTGTCGACCTGCTCCTGATCCTCGACGATGGCGAACTTGATCTCGGCGTCCTGCAGCACGTAGACCATCTCCTGCGCCACCGCATCCTGGTACATCATCACCGGGATGCCGCCCAGGCACTGGCAGGCCGCAACCGACCAGTACAGACGCGGACGGTTATCGCCAACGATGGCGAGACGGTCGCCACGCTTGAAACCGAGCTGCGCCAGACCGCAGGCGATCGCCCGCACATTCTCGGCCACCTGCGCCCAACTATAGGTCTGCCAGATTCCGTAGGCCTTCTCGCGCATCGCCGGCTGCTGCGGCCGAGCCTTCGCGTGATGCATCAGGTAGCGCGGAAACGTATCCAGCCCACCTGTCGCACCCTGCCCGTGGATATCGGAGCTGCCATTGCCTGCGTCCATTCCACACTCCTCCTTCGGTTTTTGTCCTGTCTGATCCGGCCGCGGGCACCTTGTTATGGTGATTTGCCCGCGGGGCGCGAAGCCGCACCCGTGTCAGTTCAGGATGGAGTGTGACAAGCCACCTTTGCGCAACTGTTTGTGGAATGTACTGAATTGTTGCAGTCGGCCGCCGCTGTGTACAAGCGCCGGCCGCGGCGCCGCGGCCAGTGCTGCTCAGCCCGGCAAGGCCAGGCGGTACTGTGACTTGCCGGCGCGCTTGGCTTCGTACATCGCCCCGTCGGCGCGGCGCAGCAGTTCGCCGATCTGCGCCGGCGGGCAGTGCGTGAAGGCCACCCCGACGCTGACCCCGATCGTCACCCGCGAGACCCCATCGAGCGCGAAGGGCTGGCCCAGCGCCTCCACCAGCTTGCTGGCGATCAGCCGCGCCGTCGAGATCGCATCGAGCCGCGTCAGCAGCACCACGAACTCGTCGCCGCCCAGGCGCGCCACCACATCGGTCCTGCGCACCACCGCCTCCACGCGTCGCGCCACCAGGGCCAGCAAGGCATCGCCGGCGTGGTGGCCGTGCTCGTCGTTGACCGCCTTGAAGCCATCGAGGTCCAGCATCAGCAGGGCAAGGCCGGAGCAATCCTCCTGCCGCGTCACCAGCTCGCCATAGGCCTTGTCGACGCCGCGGCGATTGAGCAACCCGGTCAGCACATCGCGCTCGGCCTGGGCCTGGGCCAGCGCCTCGGCCCGCCTGCGCTCGGTAACATCGTTCATGATCCCCTGCAGCATGCCGGCCCGGCCCTCGAGCGGATGCAGGACCACATTCACCCAGCGCACACCGCCCAGCGCAACACGGCACTCGAAGTCGCCGCCCTGCACCGGCTCGCCGAGCGCAATCTGGCGCCGCATCTCATCGAAGCGCCGCTCCGGGTCGGCCAGCTGGTCGCCCAGCAGATAGCACTCGGCATGGTCGTCATGGAGCGGCAGGTCGAACATGCGTGCAAGCCACGGATTCCAGTCCGACAGACGGCCATCGGCATCGAGCGTAAACAGACCGGTCTCGGCGTTCTCGAAGATCAGGTGCCACTTGTGCTCCGCCGCCTCATGCAGCGCGCGCGTCCGGCGCTCGCTGGCGATCATCGCGCCCATGCGCTCGATCAAGGCATTGATGTCGCCCGCCAGGCGGCCGATCTCATCTCGCCCATGCCCCGTCGGTGTCACCAGACAGGCGCCATGCTCGGCGTCGAGCCGGTGCAGGTCGTCCGACAAGGTACGGATCGGCCGCGTGACGTGGCGGCTCACCACCCAGGCCACACCGCAGGTGATCACGACGACCATGCCCGCCAGCAGCAGGGCGATGAAACGCGAATAGGCACGTGCATCGGCACGCATCGCCGCGTGCTCGGGATGCACCCGCAGCACGCCGACGAGCTCGGCCTCATCAAAGGGCGAGCGCAGCGGCCGGCTCAGCCCGGGCTCGGCCGCCGGCACCTCGCCCCCGGCGGCGGCAAGCTCGCCAGCCTCGCCCTCGATCGCCGCACGAGCGATGCTGCGATTGTGCAAGAGCCCGCTGACCACCTCGCGCGCCAAGTGTTCGTCATGTGCAAAGGCCGCCACGCTGGCCGCGCGCTCCA
Organism: Thauera sp. 27; assembly: GCF_000310125.2. Lineage (NCBI taxonomy): Bacteria > Pseudomonadati > Pseudomonadota > Betaproteobacteria > Rhodocyclales > Zoogloeaceae > Thauera > Thauera sp. 27. The sequence continues at coordinate 10,741 of NZ_AMXB01000053.1, read as the reverse complement.
CGGTCAGGAGCTGCTCGCCCAGCTTCGCGTCCAGTCGCGCACGCTCCTCGTTCTCCACCAGGAGTGCGCCGGCCGCACCGACGAGCACGCCGACCAGGGCCCCCAGGACGAGGATCAGCACCGTGGCCCGCGAGGCGATGCTGCGCCGCCAGCCCACGGACTGGAACGGCACACTCGAACCTGAGTTATTTGGCGTTTTCATCAAAATGAAGCCATAACGGCAAACTTAATGATCATTGTCCTGCCGCTCGCGACAGACGAAAATGACCCATGTCACAAGCGGGCACGCAAACCTCAAATTCTGCAGGATTCGCGCTAGACTCACCCGCACCCGATTACCCGAACCGGGCGCCTGCGCGGCGCCCTGCATCCAGGAAAAGCCCTCGATGGAACGCAAGGCCTTTACCAAACCCGTCCATGTCACGACCTGGATGGGCATCTTTCTCGCCCTCGTCGCCGCGCTGGCCGCCGTGCTCGTGCCCCAGCTCAAGCACGCCTTCGTCGCCAACGCCGCCTTCAACGGCGTCATCCTGTTCGTGCTCGCGGTCGGCATCGCGGTCAACCTGCGCCAGGTCTGGCGCCTGCAGCGCGAGGTGCTGTGGATCGAGGACTTCCAGCACGGCGAGGCCGGCCCCGCGCCGGGCGGCCTCAAGCCGGTGCTGCTCGCCCCCATGGCGCGCCTGCTGTCGACCCGCAAGCGCGGTCAGTTCCACCTGTCGCCCACCTCCACCCGCTCCATCCTCGACAGCGTGCAGATCCGCCTCGAGGAACAACGCGACCTGTCGCGCTACCTCATCGGCCTGCTCATCTTCCTCGGCCTGCTCGGCACCTTCTGGGGCCTGCTCGTCACCATCCGCTCGATCGGCGAGATCATCGGCAACATGAGCGTCGGCACCGACCCGGTCGCCATGTTCGAAGCCCTCAAGACCAAGCTCGACGAACCCCTGGGCGGCATGGCGACAAGCTTCTCGACCTCGCTGTTCGGCCTCGCCGGCTCGCTCGTCGTCGGCTTCCTCGACCTGCAGTCCGGCCACGCCCAGAACCGCTTCTACAACGAGCTCGAGGAATGGCTGTCGCACATGACCAAGCTGCCCTCCGGCGTCGGCGCCGAAGGCGAAGGCAACGTGCCCGCCTACGTGCAGGCCTTGCTCGAACAGACCGCCGAGAGCATCGAACGCATGCAGCGCTCGGCGGCGGAGTCCGAACGCGAGCGCCGCGCCACGGCCGAGCACCTGGGCGAGCTCAACAACCAGCTCACCCGCCTCGCCGACCTCATCACCCGCGAATCGCGCGACCTCTCCAACCTGTCGGCCAGCCAGGACGACCTGCGCGCGCTGATCCGCCAGGTGGCCCAGCAACCGGCGCAGGGCGCGCAGTTCTCCGAAGATCTGCGCGCCGAGCTGCGCCTGCTGTCGCGCACCATCGGCGCCGCCCTCGGCGGCCAGGGCGGCAACCGGGCGGAATGACGACATGGCCTTGCTGACCCGCCGCCGCCGGCCGATGGACTTCTGGCCCGGCTTCGTAGATGCCCTCGCCTCGCTGCTGATGGTGATGGTGTTCGTGATCCTGATCTTCGTGATCGGCCAGTTCGTGCTCGCCGACGCCGTCAGCGGCCGCGACCGCGCGCTCGAACGCCTCAACGCAGAACTCGCCACCCTTGCCCAGACCTTGAGCCTGGAGCATTCGGCGCGCGCGCGCGCCGATCTCAAGGTGGGCGAGCTCAGCGCCTCGCTCGCCAGCACCGAAGCCGAGCGCGAAGCCCTGTCCACCGAGCTGTTCGCCGCGCGCGACGAGCTTCATGCGGCCCAGGACGACGCCAAGGCCCAGCGCGAGGAGGCCGCCCGCCTCAGCACCGACATTGCCGCCCTGCAGCGCCTCAAGGCCGAGCTCGAAGCCGAGGCCGCACGCCTTGCCAGCGCGCTCGACACTTCCGAGCGCGGCCTCAAGGAACAGCAGGAGATGTCTGCCGCCGCGATCGCCCAGGTCGAACTGCTCAACCGCCAGCTTGTCGCCGTGCGCGAGCAGCTCGAACAGCTCAATGCCGCGCTCGCCTCGGCCGAGGCCGCCACTCGCGACAAGGATCTCAAGATCGAGGAACTCGGCCGCGAGCTCAACCTGGCCCTGGCTGCACGCGTGCAGGAACTGGCACGCTACCGCTCGGAGTTCTTCGGCCGCCTGCAGGCCGTGCTCGGCAGCCGCAAGGACATCCAGATCGTCGGCGACCGTTTCGTGTTCTCCAGCGAGGTGCTGTTCCCCAGCGCCTCCGACGAGGTCAGCGCCGACGGCATGATCCAGCTCACCCGCCTGGCCGAAACGCTCAAGACCCTCGCCAGCGAGATTCCCACTGACCTACCCTGGGTGTTGCAGGTCGACGGCCACACCGACCGTCGTCCGATCGCCACTGCCCGCTTCCCGTCGAACTGGGAGCTGTCCACCGCGCGTGCGCTCGCCATCGTGAAGTTCCTGCGCAGCCAGGGCATTCCACCGGAACGCCTGGCCGCCACCGGCTACGGCGAGTTCCACCCGCTCGACGCCCGCAGCACCGACGAAGCCTACGCCCGCAACCGCCGCATCGAGCTCAAGCTCACCAGCCGCTGAACCTGCACCGACGGGCAAGGGGCCACGCCCCCTTGCCCGTCACGGCAGCGGCAGGCGGAACACCACCCTGACGCGCTCATCGATATCGGCGCTCGCCACCGCGGCGAGCGCATGCGGCTCAGCGGCCACACGGTCGACCGCGGCCGCCCCATCCTCGAGCAGTTGCGGCGGCTGGGTACGGCCGGAAAAGCGCAGCCGAGCCCAATAGGCATCGACCTCGGCGATCTCCTGGCGCACCAGCTGGCGGTAGAAAGGCGCGCGATACGCATCCACCTCGTAGATCGTGGCACGCTCGCCAAAAGGCAGCGCCCGCGTGCGCCCGAGAAAGAGGTGCACGACCTGGGTACGCTCGAGCGCCACCACCCCGCTCGCCGGATGTGCGATCACGACCAGTTCGTCCGCGAGCACCGCCCCGGCCAGGGCAAGCGATCCGAACAGCATGGACACAAGACGCCGCGTGATCATGCCGGCGCTCAAAAGACGAAATCCAGCGCGGCGGTAAACACGCTCACGCCGCGCGGCCCGACGCTGGTACCGCTGCCATCGAGCAGCATCGACGAGCGTTTGGCCTCGATGCGGTCAAGCTGCAGCTTCAGTGCCGCATTCGGCATCAGGTCGTAGCGCACGCCCACGCCCCAGGAGTACTGGTCGCTGGCGATCAGTCCGGTGGCCCGCCCATACCCATCGCGGACCAGCAAGAGCTCGGCACGGTCCACAGGCAGGTCGAGCGGCCGCGCCTGCGGCGTGAGCTTGCCTCGTGAAGTCGTGACGAATGGCTTCCACGAGCCCGCCCGATAAGCCAGCATCGCGCCCAGTCCCTGGCCCTTGAAGCCAGGAAAGCGATTCATCCGCACATCCACACCGATCAACTGGGCCGACCATGGGCCCTGCCGCCAGTTCAGTGCAAGCCCCAGGTACTTCAGGTCGCTATTGCCGCCCTCCATCTCCGCGGCGCGCTGACGCGCCTGCGCCGCAACCTCAGGTGACAGTGCAGGTGCGACCTCACGCAGCGCTCCGGCCAGGGGCGCAAGCAAGCCATCATCGGGGGTACGCACCTGGCCCCAAGCGAGCCGCACCCCCAGCGCGCTGGACTCCCACTGCAGCGTCGCCCCAAGGGTGCTCGAGCCTTCGCGCTGGAACAGGTGCGCCCCCCGATAGTCCTCGCCACGCGTCCGTCCACCGTATAGCTTCAGGCTCAGTTCGCCCTCGCCCACCAGGGTGCTGGCGCGCAGATCCACGCCATCGAAGTGGTCGAAGGTGAATTGCCCGTACAGGTCGGTATAAGGGCGCACCGTGGTGTAGGCATAGCCGACATGGGGCGAGTCGCCATCCATATAGATGTCCACCCCAAGTCGGCCGGCGCGCAACTCCAGGGCGGGTGTCGGCGAATACTTGACGAAGCCCCAGCTCAGGCGCGGCGCCCACTCCCCTTTGCCGTCCTTGCGCACCACGACCTGCGCCATCGATGACCAGCGTGCGTCGACCTGTACATCGGCCTGCACCCCCAGCACGGAATCGATCCCGGTCTCGAGCCGTCCGGCCTGCGCACCCTCGCGCTGGTCTGCGCGGGCGCGGAACTGGGTGTCCTGCGCATCGTGATAGCTCGCTGCCAGGGTGCCAAAGCCGCTGAAGCGCAAGCCCGTTCCGGCTCCTGTCGCGCCCTCCTGTGCGGCCGGGCTCGCCGCCCCCCAGCACAACAGGCCCGCCGCCACCCAGGCCCGCGCCCCGCGTCCGCGCATGAATGCTCCGCGCTCGAGCCCCCTCATTTGCCCGCCGCCTCCAGATCCTTCACCACCACCGACAAGGCCTCGGTCGAGATCAGCACTTCGACGAGCGAGAGCACCAGCGATAGCGCCAGGGTAAGGATGCTGGCGCCGAACAGCAGCTTGCCCGGCACCTGCGCGTCGAGGAACAGCGCGAACATCGACAATGCACACAGCAAGAAGCTGAACACGCCGAAACCCTGCATGTACTGGGTCAGCGCAATGCGGCGCTTGAGCCCTGGCAACTGGCGCTGCACCAATTCCGCCCCGCGGTCGGCCGAGGCACCGAGCTGGCGCACGACCTGGGCAAGCGTCAGAAAACGGTTGGTATAGGCCAGCAGGAGCAGCGAAATGGCAGGAAACAGCAAGGCGGGTGTCGTGAGGTTCATGCTTGGTCTGGTAAACGTGACTGCGACAGGGATCCAAGCCCCATTCTAGCCCTCGCACACGCCCCAAAAGCAGATCGCCGCGGCATTGCTGCCGCGGCGATCTGCCTTGATGCAATTGGGATCAGCGCATGCGCCGACGGTTCACCGCGCCCAGAGCGAACAGCGCCATGCCCATCAGCAACAGGGTGGGGGGTGCAGGCACCGGAGTCGGTTCGTCGCCGCAACCGCTCGTGCAACCGCCCGCGTAGGCTTCGGTCACGATGGTCACATAACGCCCCTGGAAGCTCCCGGAGTCGTTGATCGACAGATAGCCCGTCGGCACCGAGGTGAAGCCGCTGTGCGACGACGTGCCCCAGTTGCTCAGGCCCGCGGTGGTCAGGCCTTCATTGACCGGGAAGCCGGCCGTCGCCGCCGGGATGACCACCGATTCTTCCTGGAAGTACGCCGTCGTACCGGCCAGTTCGGCCGCCAGGAAGGAGTTGGCGTTCGACCACCACTGGCTGCCCGAGCCGGCCCAGCCGTCGGCCAGCGACACGATGCCCAGACCGGTGCCGCTGCCGGCCCAGTTGACCGCATTGATCAGGAAGCCGCGCGGGCCGTCATCAACTGCGCCCGGGCCGTTGATGTAGTGCCAGTCGGCATCCTGGCCCGACAGGAAGGTGCGCGTGCCGCGCGCCGCCTCGATCTCGGACTTGGCGCCAAGCAGGCGGGTGGCATCGAAGCCCATCCCGAAAGTCTGGCTGGAGCCGATGACCAGCACGTCATACGCGCTGAAGGTGGGCGTGGGGTCGGACGAGTTCCACAGGGTGAAATTCCAGCTCAGGCTGCCATCACCGGCCGGATCGTAGCTTGCGGCATCCGCAGCCAGATTGGTCATCTGCGTGTTGTAGGCCGAACCCTGGCCGTACCACAGGACGTTGATGGAGGCCGAATGCGCGATGGGCGCAACGCCGATTGCAGCGACGCAGGCCGCGGCGGAAAGAAGATGCTTCAGGGACATGATAGGACCTCATGGGCGTGTTCAAGGAGCTGCTGCACCCCTCCAAGCAAGCTACATGCCAACACCACAAGCCACTGTTTTATTGCGATTTCCTTACCAGCACCAGGACTGCCTGTAAAAAGAGCCGACACCTTGCCCCCCGGCGGCAGCGCTACCGGCCCCACTCCGCCCCCACTCCGGCTCATCCTGCCGGCACAAAAAAAACGGCGCCGAAGCGCCGGATCCCACAAAGGGAGAGGGAGGGAGCGGGTTGCCTTACATGCTGCGGCGGTACTGGCCGCCGACCTTGTAGAGGGCATCGGTGATCTGGCCCAGCGAGCAGTAGCGCACCGCGTCGACCAGCACCTCGAACACGTTGGTGTTGGCGATCACGGCCTGCTGCAGCTTGGCCTGCCACTTCGGCGCCTCGGCCTTGTTGCGGGCATGGAAGTCGGCCAGACGCTTCAACTGGCCCTGCTTTTCTTCCTCGGTCGAGCGCGCGAGCTCGATCTCCTGCTGGGCCTGACCCTTCGGGTTGAGGAAGGTGTTCACGCCGATGATCGGGTAGGAGCCGTCGTGCTTCTTGTGCTCGTAATAGAGCGACTCCTCCTGGATCTTGCCGCGCTGGTAGCCGGTCTCCATCGCGCCCAGCACGCCGCCGCGGCTGGCGATGGCCTCGAACTCCTTGAGCACCGCCTCTTCGACGAGGTCGGTGAGCTCGTCGATGATGAAGGCGCCCTGGTTCGGGTTCTCGTTCTTGGCCAGGCCCCACTCGCGGTTGATGATGAGCTGGATCGCCATCGCGCGGCGCACGGACTCTTCGGTCGGCGTGGTGATCGCCTCGTCGTAGGCGTTGGTGTGCAGCGAGTTGCAGTTGTCGTAGATCGCGATCAGCGCCTGCAGCGTGGTACGGATGTCGTTGAAGTCCATTTCCTGCGCGTGCAGCGAGCGGCCCGAGGTCTGCACGTGGTACTTCAGCTTCTGGCTGCGCTCATTGGCGCCGTACTTGTTCTTCATCGCCACCGCCCAGATGCGGCGGGCGACGCGGCCGATCACCGAGTATTCCGGGTCCATGCCGTTGCTGAAGAAGAAGGACAGGTTGGGCGCGAAGTCGTCGATGTGCATGCCGCGCGCGAGGTACGACTCCACGTAGGTGAAGCCGTTCGACAGCGTGAAGGCGAGCTGGCTGATCGGGTTCGCGCCGGCCTCGGCGATGTGGTAGCCCGAGATCGACACCGAATAGAAGTTCTGCACCTTGTTATGGACGAAGTACTCCTGGATGTCGCCCATCATCTTGAGCGCGAACTCGGTACTGAAGATGCAGGTGTTCTGGCCCTGGTCTTCCTTCAGGATGTCGGCCTGCACGGTGCCGCGCACGGTCGACAGCGTCCAGGCCTTGATCTTGGCGTACTCGTCCTCGGTCGGGTCGCGGCCGTTGTCGGCCTTGAACTTGGCGACCTGCTGGTCGAGCGCGGTATTGAAGAAGAAAGCCAGGATGATCGGCGCCGGGCCGTTGATCGTCATCGACACCGAAGTGGTCGGCGCGCACAGGTCGAAGCCGTCGTACAGCACCTTCATGTCGTCGAGCGTGGCGATGGACACGCCCGAGTTGCCGATCTTGCCGTAGATGTCCGGACGCGGGTCGGGGTCGCAGCCGTACAGCGTCACCGAGTCGAAGGCGGTCGACAGGCGGTGCGCCGGCATGCCCTCGGAGACCCGCTTGAAGCGGCGGTTGGTACGGAAGGCGTCGCCCTCGCCGGCGAACATGCGGGTCGGGTCCTCGCCCTCGCGCTTGAACGCGAACACACCGGCGGTGTAGGGGAAGGAGCCGGGAACGTTCTCCTTCATCAGGAACTTGAGCGTCTCGCCCTCGTCCTCGAAGTTGGGCAGCGCCACCTTGCGGATCTTGCTGCCGGCCAGCGAGGTGTGGGTGAGCTGGGTGCGGATCTCCTTGTCGCGGATCTTCACCACGTACTCGTCGGCGGCGTACAGCGCCTTCTCGGTCGGCCACTGCTCGAGCAGCTTCTTCGCCTGCGGGGTGAGCTCGCCGTCCTTCCAGTTGATGAGTTCGTCAAACGAACCCGCGTCCTTGCCGCACTGCTCGAACAGCCCCTTGGCGATCTTCAGCGACTGGCGCTCACGCGCCACGCGGGCCTGCTGCTCGACGTGCTTGTGGTAGCCACGGACGGTATCGGCGATTTCGGCCAGGTAGCGGGTGCGGTCGGCGGGGACGATGGCACGGCCTTCCGAGGACGCCTTCACGCTCACCACCGGCAGCTTGCTCTTGGCGACTTTCAGGCCCTTGCCCACCAGCGCCGGCAGCATGGCCTGGTAGAGCGCGGTGACGCCGTCGTCGTTGAAGCGCGCCGCCATGGTGCCGAACACCGGCATCTCTTCCGGGCGCTGGCCGAACAACTCGCGGTTGCGCTGGTATTGCTTGGCGACGTCGCGCAGCGCGTCGAGCGCGCCCTTGCGGTCGAACTTGTTGATGGCGACGAAATCGGCGAAGTCGAGCATGTCGATCTTCTCGAGCTGGCTGGCGGCGCCGAACTCGGGGGTCATCACGTACAGCGACAGGTCGACGAAGGGCACGATCGCGGCATTGCCCTGGCCGATGCCCGAGGTCTCGACCACCACCAGGTCGAAGCCCGCCAGCTTGCACGCGGCGATGACTTCGGGCAGCGCGGCCGACACTTCCGAGCCGGTGTCGCGGGTGGCGAGCGAGCGCATGTAGATGTTGTCGTGCTCGATCGCGTTCATGCGGATACGGTCGCCCAGCAGCGCGCCGCCGGTACGCTTGCGCGAGGGGTCGATCGACACGATCGCGAGCTTGAGCTTGTCGTCCTGGTCGAGACGGAAGCGGCGCACCAGTTCGTCGGTGAGCGAGGACTTGCCCGCGCCGCCGGTGCCGGTGATACCCAGCGTCGGCACCTTGGTCTTGGCCGCAGCCTCGATCAGCGCCTTCCTGACGTCGTCGCCGTAGCCGCCGTTCTCCAGCGCGGTGATGATCTGCGCCAGCGCACGGCGATCGCCGGCGGCCAGCGCCTTCAGCACGGCGTCGGCCTTCTGCGGCGCGGCCTTGGTGATGTCCATGTCGCAGCGCTCGACCACGCTGTTGATCATGCCCTGCAGGCCCATCTTGGCGCCGTCTTCGGGCGAGAAGATGTGGGTGACGCCGTACTCGTGCAGCTCCTTGATCTCGGCCGGCACGATCACGCCGCCGCCGCCGCCGAACACCTTGATGTGCTCGCCGCCGTTGGCCTTGAGCAGGTCGATCATGTACTTGAAGAACTCGACGTGGCCGCCCTGGTAGCTGGTGATGGCGATGCCCTGCACGTCTTCCTGCAGCGCAGCATTGACGATCTCGCCCACCGAGCGGTTATGCCCCAGGTGGATGACCTCGGAGCCGGTCGACTGCAGGATGCGGCGCATGATGTTGATCGAGGCATCGTGGCCGTCGAACAGGGCCGCGGCGGTGACGAAGCGCACCTTGTTCTTCGGCTTGTAGGGCGACAGCTTGTGCGCAACGCTGAGGTCGGTCATTTCGGTCATCTCCAGGTTGGATGAGATCTAACCCTGCAATCTTAGAAGCCCGACACCGCCATTGCCATTGCGCTTGCCGACGCTAATCGTGCAAAATCCGCCAACAACACCCCCGCCGCGCACCGCCCCCCGTAGGCGCGGCGCCCGGCACGCATCGCCCCTCCCCGTAGGAGCGGCGCAAGCCGCGAGGGTTTGAAGGCGACTCGCCCATGGCAATAACGATTCTGTGCGCTCGAACAACCATGCCCGACACCGCCCCCCACTCCACGCTGCCCCCACGCCTGCGCCGCGGCCGCGCCACGGTAGCACCCGGCTTCGTCAGCGGCATGCTTGCCGGCTACGTGCGCCGCGGCCACGACCCGGCGCCCCTGCTCTCCCGTGCCGGCATCGACCTTGCAGATACAGCCAGCCGCATTCCCGTCGAGCGCTACGCGCTGCTCTACAACCTGTGCATCGAAGCGCTCGACGACGAAGCCTTCGGCCTGCTGCCACAGCCGATGCCGCCGGGCAGCTTCGAATTCCTCTGCCGCGCCATGCTCGGCGCACCAACGCTCGACAAGGCGCTCGGGCGGGCAATCCGCTTTCTGCGCATCGTACTGCCGGGCTTTCGCGTCGAACTGCAGCGTGACGGCGCGCAGGCAAGGCTCCTGATCGACGATGAAGGCCGGCTCGGCCCCCTGGCCGACGACCCCGCCCGCGTGTTCGCGTACGAATGGCTGCTGCGCCTGCTGCATGGCGTGGCAAGCTGGTTCGTCGGCCGCGGCCTCGCCCTCGACGCCGTTCGCTTTCCCTACCCGCGACCAGCGCACGCCGACGACTACGCGCTGGTCTACACCGAACACTCCAGCTTCGACGCCAAACACCTGGTCGCCGAACTGCAGGCCAACCTGCTCGACCTCCCCCTGCGCCGCGACGAGGCCGCCCTCGCCAGCTTCCTCGACGGCGCGCCGGGCAAGATCACCACCCTCTATCGCCGCGACCGCGAGATGGTGTTCCGCGTCCGCGACCTGCTGCGCGACGCCCTGCCCCACAGCCTGTCGCTGGAAGAAGCGGCCGCCCGCCTGCACCTGTCGCCGCGCACGCTGCACCGTCGCCTCGAGGAAGAGGGCTCGAGCTTCCGCGCCATCAAGGACGCCACCCGGCGCGACATCGCCTATGCGCGGCTGACCAAGACCGCCCAGCCCATCGCCCACATCGCCGCCGAACTCGGCTACGCCGACCCCTCCACCTTCTACCGCGCCTTCGTATCGTGGTCGGGCGTGTCACCCGAGCGGTTCCGGCTGCAGCTTGCGCAGGCGGAAAAGACAACGTGACGTTGACGTAAGCGTCAATTCTTGGCCAAACTGCAGGGCTGTGCGCCATGCGGGGGCGGCAAACAAAAAGCTCGCGGCTGGCGCCGCTCCTACGGCAGACCCAACGCGCATCTCCCCCTGTAGGAGCGGCGCCAGCCGCGAGGGGTTGAAGGCGAC
>NZ_AMXB01000052.1:0-25354 GCF_000310125.2 Thauera sp. 27 | reverse complement strand
GCGCACGCGCGCGCGCCGCCGACGCGCGAGCGCACCGAACAGCGCCGACAGCGGCCGCAGCGCGCACGCGACGGGACCGCGGCCCCGCCAGAAGTCTGGCGCGCGCGCGGCCATGCTCACGCGCTCACTGCGCGGGCGCCTGGGTGGCGAAGGTGATGTGCGGCAGCCCGGCGCGCTGGGCTGCCTGCATGACGTCCACCACACTCTGGTGGGTCGCCTTCGCGTCGGCATTGATGACCACCACGGGCGGATCGCCAGGCTCTCCAGGCACGGCCTTGCCAAGGGCGGCCGCAATCGCCTCGATGCTGCGGTCGGCGACCGGCAGGCGGTTGACGACGATCTCCCCCGTTGCCGTTACTGCGACGATGATCTCGCGTGCGACGACCTCACTGCCCTCCGACTCGGCGGTGGGCAGGTTGACCTCGAGCCCCGACACCTTCGAGAAGGTCGTCGTCAGCATCAGGAAGATGATGATCACCAGGACGACATCGATGAGCGGAATCATGTTGATCTCCGGCTCCTCGTTGCGGCTGCCACGGCGAAAGTTCATGCCGGCACTCCGTCAGGCCCGCCGCTCGCCATGTGCCACCTCGACAAGCTTGATCGCCTGCTGCTCCATGTCGATCACGAAACTGTCGATGAGCGCACGGAAATGCCGCCAGAAGATCATCGCCGGGATCGCGATGATCAGTCCGAGGCCGGTCGTGTACAGCGCAATCGAGATGCCCTGGGCGAGCTGCGCTGGATTGGCCCCGCTGACGCCCTGCGAAGCGAAGATGTCGATCATGCCGATGATGGTACCGAGCAGCCCCATCAGCGGGCTGATGGCGGCAATGGTGCCGAGGGTGGTCAGGAAGCGCTCGAGTTCGTGCACAACCGCGCGGCCGGTCTCCTCGATCGATTCCTTCATCATCTCGCGCGGACTATTGACGTTGCGCAAGCCTGCGGCCAGCACTCGTCCCAATGGCGAATGGAGCGCAACACGCTCGATCATCGCCGCAGACGCGCCGTCCTGCTGCAGATCATTGAGCACGTTGTCGAGCAGGCCGGCAGGCACGACGCGAGCGCGACGCAAGGTGATGGAACGCTCGATGATCAGCGCGACCGCAATCACCGAAGCGAGGATCAGGGGCCAGATGGGCCAGCCGACGGCCTGAATGATTGCGAACACGCGGAGCAACCTCTTGCGGGCAAAGGCGGAACTCTAGCGCTGACGCCCGCATGCAGCAAGCAGCCCGGCCTTTCACGGGCCACCCCAATGAATCCACAAAAGCTGTGGATAAGTTTGTGGACATTTCGTGAAAGCGGGCCGAAAAGCCTACCGCTACAGGCATTTCTTCACTCCGATGCAAAATTGTGCAACATATTAAACACAATAAAATCAGTGACTTAACAACAAACCCCTTTCCCGTCAAGCACTTGCAGCACGAGTCTTGACAAGGCCTGAAGACTGTGGATTCCGCTAGAATCCCTCCATGACTTTCCCCTACGCAACGCCGGTTTCACGGCCCACTGGAATCGAGCAGACGAGCACTGCTGTGCTGAGCGTGAGCGCCCTCAACCGCCTCGCTCGCGAGGCACTGGAAACCGCGCTGCCGCTACTGTGGGTTGGCGGAGAAATCTCCAACCTGACCCGCGCTGCATCGGGCCACCTCTATTTCACCCTGAAGGACGCGAATGCCCAGGTGCGCTGCGCAATGTGGCGCAACAAGGCCCAGCTGCTAGCCTTCCGGCCGCAGAACGGCATGCGTGTGGAAGCCCGCGCGCTGGTCACGCTCTACGAAGCCCGCGGCGACTACCAGCTCAACATCGAGAGCCTGCGCCCCGCCGGCATCGGCAGCCTGTTCGAGGCCTTCAACCGTCTCAAGGAGAAGCTCGCCGCGGAGGGCCTCTTCGACGCCGCCGGGCGGCGCCCCCTGCCTCGTCTGCCGCGGGCAATCGGAGTGGTCACATCGGCCCAGGCCGCCGCCCTGCGCGACGTAATCATCACCTTGCGACGGCGAGCCCCCCATGTGCCGATCATTGTCTTCCCGACCCCCGTCCAGGGACCGGATGCCGGCCCCGGCCTGCTCGCGGCACTCGACGCTGCCGCCGCGCATGCTGCGCAAGCGTCGATCGACGTCGTGCTGCTGGTGCGCGGCGGCGGCAGTATCGAGGATCTATGGGCGTTCAACGACGAGACGCTCGCGCGCGCCCTGCGGGCCAGTCGCCTACCGGTGGTGTGCGGGGTCGGCCACGAAACCGATGTGACCATCGCCGACTTCGCAGCCGACCTGCGTGCCCCGACTCCGACCGGCGCCGCCGAACTCGTCACCGAAGGGTGGCATGCGATGCGTTCGACCCTGCCCGGACTCGATGTCCAGCTGCAGCGCGCCATGATTCGGCGACTTGAAGCGCTCGGCCAGCGCCTCGACCGTGCCGCCTTGCAGCTCAAGCACCCACGTGCGCGCATGGCCGACAAGGCCAAGAGCCTGCAGGGCCTGGGCCAGCGCCTGAGCGACGCCATGAGGCGGCGCCTGGCGTTCGACCGCTTGCATGCAGAGCATGTGGGCGCGCGCCTGCGCGCGGCGGTACCACGGCTGGCGCAGGACCAGCGCACAATGGACGCACTCGCGCACCGATTGCGGCGCAGCCTGCAGCACCTTTTGACCCATCAGCGCCAGCGCACCGAAGCCCTCGCGGCAAGCCTGCAGCACCTGGCCCCTGAAGCCGTGCTCGAGCGCGGCTACGCGATCGCACGCGACACGCAGGGCCGCGTCCTCCGCCATGCTGCCGAAGTGCCCGACGGCGCGACCGTAAGCGTGCAACTTGCCCACGGCAGCCTCGCCACCCGCGTCACCGGGCACCAGGACGACTGATTGAGGTCGAAACAGGTGCTCGCAGCCATCATCGGCCAGCTTCACCCGCTTGGCCGACCCTGCGGCCCCCGACACGACCTGTTCCGCAAACCCGCGGATAGGCTTAACATTCCGGGCCCAGCATTGTCAGCACGCAGCAAACCAGACTAAAATGGTCCTGGTTTAATGCCGCCGACGGACAAATCGAATACAGGAGAAACTCCATGGAACACACTCTGCCCGCCCTGCCTTACGCCAAGGATGCCCTCGCTCCGCACATCTCCGCGGAAACGCTGGAGTTCCACTACGGCAAGCACCACCAGGCCTACGTCACCAACCTGAACAACCTGATCAAGGGCACCGAGTACGAGAACCTCGACCTCGAGGCCATCGTCAAGAAGGCGCCGGCCGGCGGCATCTACAACAACTCGGCCCAGGTCTGGAACCACACCTTCTTCTGGAACAGCATGGCACCCAACGGCGGTGGCGAGCCGACTGGCGCGCTGGCTGACGCCATCAAGGCCAAGTGGGGCTCGTTCGAAGACTTCAAGAAGGCCTTCCAGGCCTCGGCAGTCGGCAACTTCGGCTCTGGCTGGACCTGGCTGGTGAAGAAGGCCGACGGCTCGGTGGACATCGTCAACATGGGCGCCGCCGGCACCCCGCTGACGACCGGCGACACCGCCCTGCTCTGTATCGACGTATGGGAGCATGCCTACTACATCGACTACCGCAACCGCCGCCCGGACTTCGTTGCCACCTTCCTCGACAAGCTGGCCAACTGGGAATTCGCCGCGAAGAACTTCGCCTGATCCCCAGCCGCCCGGTTGCAGCCGGGCCTGCCTCACCGAAAGCGACCCCACCGGGTCGCTTTCTTGCTTTACGCCCCCCGACAAGGCGCCCCGACCATGCTCCAGGTGCTCTACCGCGACGAATGGCTCATCGCCATCGACAAACCCTCGGGACTGCTCGTGCACAGAAGCCCGATTGCCGCCCAGGAGGCGCGCTTCGCCGTTCAGCTCCTGAGGGACCAGATCGGCCAGCGTGTCTACCCGGCGCATCGCCTCGACCGTGGCACATCCGGTGTGCTGCTGTTCGCCCTCGACCGCACGGTGGCCGCTCGGCTGGGCGCACAGTTCGAGACCCGCACGGTCGACAAACGCTACCTCGCCATCGTCCGTGGCCATCCAGCACAGGCAGGCCTGATCGACCACCCGCTGGCACGCCGGCTAGACGCCATCGAGCGCGATCGCGGCGTGGGCGCAGGTAAGCGCGATGAGCACCCCGAAGACCTCGAGCGCGACGAGGTGACTAGCACTGCGCTCGATGCGCGCACGCGCTTCAGGCGGCTGGCCTGTGCCGAACTGCCCCATCGGGTCGACCGCTATGCAAGCAGCCGCTACGCGCTGCTGGAGCTCGCGCCCGAAACCGGACGCCGTCATCAGATCCGCCGTCACCTCAAACACATCTCGCATCCGATCATCGGTGACGCCACCTATGGCAAGGGCAGGCACAACCGGCTGTTCACCGAACTGTTCGACAGCCATCGCCTGCTGCTGGCGTGCACACGCCTGGCACTGCGCCACCCGGTGCTGGACACTGCGCTGGAGATCATGGCGCCGCCGGCGGATGACTTCCACAGCGTCATGCGCGGTCTGGGCTGGCCCCTGGAACTTGCAACGAGCTGAAGCGCTCGGTGCAGCCATGTGGCTCCACCGAGCGGCCGTTTCGAGGCACAATGCCGCTTCACTATGCCGGCTGCCGTGCGCCGTCTCTGCCCGCAGCGCGGATCCGGCCCTTGCTCCAATCCCATACCACCCAGGTAGATCGATGAATCCGCTGCTCCAGGTACGTCAGTTCGGCCAGCAGATCTGGCTCGACAATCTCTCCCGCACGCTGCTCAACGACGGCCACCTTGCCCGCTTCATCAACGAGGATGGCGTCACTGGCATCACCACGAATCCGGCTATCTTCCACAAGGCGATTTCCGGGGGACGGTATTACGAGGACGACCTGGCCAGGCTCAAGCAGCAGCCGATGAGCGCCGAAGCGCGCTACGAGGGGCTCGTGATTCCCGATGTCCAGCGTGCCTGCGATCTCCTTGCCCCCCTTTTCCGGGACAGCGGCGGCGAGGCCGGCTACGTGAGCCTGGAGGTGTCGCCTGCACTCGCACACGATGCGGCAGGGACACTGGCAGCCGGCCTGCGCCTGAAGGCTGCGGTCAACCGGCCGAACCTGTTGATCAAGGTCCCAGCCACCCGCGCCGGGTTGCTGGCAATCGAGGAGCTGGTTGCGGCCGGCATCAGCGTGAACGTGACCCTCATGTTCTCGCTCACCCATGTCGATGCGGTCGCCCAGGCATACGTCCGCGGCCTCGAGCGCCTGCATGCTCAAGGGGGCGACCTGCGGTCGGTCATGTCGGTCGCAAGCCTGTTCCTGTCGCGCGTCGACACGCTGGTGGACAAGCAGCTCGAAGCGCTTGCGGCGGACACCCCGGCCCGTCCGGGACGCACCGCGGTCGCACTCGCCCGCCTCGCCTACCAGCGCTACCGCGCACGCTTCCACGGCGAGGGTTTCGCGAACCTGCGTGCTGCCGGTGCGCGTCCGCAGTACATGTTGTGGGCGAGCACAGGCACGAAGAACCCGGCCTACAGCGACCTGCTGTACGTCGAACCCCTGATCGGTGCAGAGACGGTCAATACGCTCCCTGATGCAACGCTCGACGCCCTGCGCGACCATGGCAAGGCAGCGGCAACCCTCGAACTCGAACTCGACCAGGCTCAGGCGCAATTCGCGACCCTGGCGGCCGCCGGTATCGACCTCGAGGCCGCCGGAGAGCGCCTGCAGCAGGAAGGCCTGGCGCAGTTCGAGCAGGCTTTTTCAGCGCTGCTCGAACTGACCGCCTGACAGGCTCAAAGGCCTTAGCACGGGGCGGCTGCAAAGCGCGCCCCGTCGTGCTCAAGTCAGCGCAGGGACGACGTCGGCGATCAGCGCATTGCGCGAAATGCCCCGGCGGTCACCCGCCGCATCGAGCAACTCCTTCATGTCCAGGATCAGCACGATCTGGCCGTTGGACAGCGTCGTGACGCCGGCCACGCCCTTGGGCCGGAAGTCGTCGAGCGACTTGATCACAGCATCCTCGCGCCCGGCAAAGCTGTCGACCGCAAGGATGAAGGACCACTCGGCAGCCTGCATCAACACCCCGTACTGAGGTATGCGCTCACGCGGCCAGCCCAACAGCATCGACAGCGGCACGATCGGCAGAACCTCGCCGCGTACAACCATGGTCGCACGCCCACCCACATCCTGAATGGCGTCGGGCACGATCGGCAGGATCTCCCGCACCATCGACAGTGGCACCGCGAAAGGCTGATCGGCCAGCCGGACCAGCAACACCGGCAGGATCGCCAGCGTGAGCGGCAGGTTGATGATGAGCGTGGTGCCCTTGCCAAGCTCGGACTTGATCTCGATCGTGCCGTTCAGCTTCTGGATGTTGGTGCGCACGACATCCATGCCGACGCCGCGCCCAGAAACGTCCGACACCTTGTCGGCCATCGAAAAGCCAGGCAGGAAGATGAGGTTGTAACTCTGGCGATCATCCATGGTGCTCGCCTCCTCATCGGTGATGAGGCCGCGCTGGAGGGCCTTGGCCCGCAGTCGCTCGGCGTCCATGCCGCGCCCATCATCTGCCACCATGATGACGATGTGATCGCCTTCCTGGCGTGCCTCGAGGCGGACCAGGGACTTCTGCGGCTTGCCGGCGGCCCCCCGCCCTTCCGCATCCTCGATACCGTGATCGACTGCATTGCGAACGAGGTGGATGATCGGATCCGAGAGATCCTCGATCATCGTCTTGTCGATCTCCGTCTCCTCGCCGACCAGAACCAGTTCGACGTCCTTGCCCAGGTTACGCGCCAGATCGCGCGCAATGCGCGGATACTTCTGGAACAGGCGGCCAATCGGCTGCATGCGGGTCTTCATGACCGCGTTCTGCAGATCCGACACCAGCAGGTCCAGCTGGCTCACGGCCAGGTCAAGCGCATGCAGGGTCTCGGTGTCGTTACGGCCGCTGAGGATGTCGCTGCGCAAGGCATTGAGCCGGTTCTTGGTGAGGCCGATCTCCCCCGACAGGTTGAGCACCTGGTCGAGGCGCGCGGTATCGACGCGGATGGAGTTGTCGCGCTGCCGCTCCGTTTCCCGCCTGCCCGTCGGCCCACTGGCCCCCGGCACGTCGGTTGCACGCCGCCCGAGCGCGGCCTTTACGACAGGATCCTCGGACTCCGTGCGTACCGTGGCGGCGCCGGTCTCCACTGCTACAGGTGCAGGCGCCTTGGCGGCAGGCACGACCGCCTTGCCGGTCACGGTCTCGTACAGAACGTCCCAATCAGGCTCACCCTGCCGCGGCACCTTCACCGCAGCAGCAGGTCCAGGCTCAGCTGCACGCACCTCGGCCCCGTCCTCTCCGTCAACCGCGGCCCGCAGCTTCGCGATCAACGCGGGGGCGGCCGGCGCCGGCTGGGTGCCACGTTCGAGATCACCGAACATCTGGCGGACCGACGCCGTCGCGGCAAGGATGACGTCCATGCGTTCCGGCGTCACCTTCAGTTCGCCATTGCGCAACCTGTCGAAGAGGCTCTCGGTCAGATGGCACAGCGTGACGAGTTCGCCCGCGTTGAGGAAACCCGCACCCCCCTTGATGGTGTGGAAACCGCGGAAAATCTCGTTGAGCAGGCCGACATCGTCCGGCGCCCGCTCCAGATCGACCAGCTTGTTGTCCACGCCGGACAGCAGATCCTCGGCCTCGACGAGAAAATCCTGCAGCAGCTCTTCCATTCCGGCGAAATCACTCATGGCTCACCTATGCTCTTCATTGACCCGGACCCTGTGCCCATAAAAGCCGGCCGTCCGCTTTAGAACCCGAGGCTCTCGAGAAGGTCGTCCACCTCGGACTGGTTATGCAGCACGTCCGCCCCCGCAACCCCATCGATCACCGGCCCGTTGAGCAGGCTCGCCTTGCATTCGGCCCGGACCTGCGGTGGCGTGGCTTCGATCAAGACCTGTACGAGCTGGCTCTCGAGCATTTGCGCCAGCTCCAGCACGCGCTTGATCACCTGTCCAGTCAGATCCTGAAAGTCCTGCGCCATCATGATTTCGTGCAACTGCTTGCTGGTCGAACGCGAGCCTGCCGCGACCTCGGCGATGAAACGTCGCGTGTCACCGCTCAAGTCACGGAACTCGCCGGGCGACAACTCACCGGCATAAAGTCGATCCCAGCGCGCGCCCAAGGCATTGGCACCGCTGGCAAGCGCGGACTGGATCGGCGCAGCAACATCGGTCGCATTCAGAACGCGGCTGGCAGACTGCTCGGTCATCTGGGCGATGTAGGCCAGTCGCTGACGCACGTCGGGAATGGCCTCGGCCGCCTCCTGCAAGGTGCCCTCCAGCCCCAACTCGCGCAAGGTGTCGTGAACCTGCCGGGTCAATTGCCCCAGGCGGGTAAACACCACGGCAGGTTCGACCTGTTCTGCGACCGGGGCGTGCGTGGTGCTGGCGGCCGCTGCCGGGGCGGCCGCTTGGGGCGCAGCCGGCTCGGCGGTGTGCTCCGCCTGCGAGGCCACGGCATCAAACAAGGCCTGCAGTTCGTCACTGTCACCGGTATCGGCTCTCGCACCAAGCGGACTGGCCTCGACGGGCCGCGCTACCGACGGGCTTCGAGCTCGCCCCACCGGCTCAGCCGCAATGCTGTCGAACAGCGCCTGCAGCTCGTCGGAATCACCGGCCTCATCGATCTTCGACTTCTTGCTCATCTGTCTTGCTCCGTTCCCAACCGAAGGCGGCGCTCACGCCGAGTTCTGGCCCATCTTCTCGAAGATCTTCTCCAGCTTCTCGGCCAGGGTCACCGCCGTGAAGGGCTTGACGACATACCCGCTCGCGCCGGCCTGTGCCGCGGCGATGATGTTCTCCTTCTTGGCTTCGGCCGTGACCATCAGCACGGGAAGGTGCTTGAGGTGCGGCGTGCGCCGGATGGTCTGGAGCAAGGTCAGCCCGTCCATGTTGGGCATGTTCCAGTCTGTCACGACGAAATCGAAAGAGCCGCTGTTGAGCTTCTGCAGCGCAACCGCACCGTCCTCTGCCTCGTCGACGTTGGCGAATCCAAGCTCCTTGAGGAGATTGCGGACAATGCGCCGCATCGTCGAGAAGTCGTCGACAACAAGGAATTTGGTTTTAGGGTCGGCCATGTTCTGTGTTCTCCGGGGTTCTATGCCTGCGCCGTTCTAGTTCAGCGACGGCCACGATTCAACATGGGCCGAATCGTCTCGGCCAGCACGTCGGCGTCGAATTTTGCCACGTAGGCGTCGACCCCGACGCGTTTGCCCATCGCGCGATTGGCGTCCGAAGACAGCGACGAGTGCATCACGACGGGAATGCCATTGAATCTGTGGTCCGCCTTGATGTTGCGCGTAAGTACGTAGCCATCCATCTCCGGCATCTCTGCGTCCACCAGGATCAGGTCGATCTCATCGATCACCTGGCGTCCAACCTGGTCCGCATGCGTTGCGATGCCCTGCAGCCGGTTCCAGGCCTCGAGGCCGTTCTGCGCGTGCTTGTGCCGCACACCGAGCTTGTCCAGGACCTCGGTGATCTTGCGCCGGGCCACGCTGGAGTCATCGACGAAGAAGACGCTGCATTCGTGGCCATGGCTGATCGGCGCGATGTTTCCGACCACCGCATCGCCAAAGGTGTTGGCGAGGATGGTCTCGACATCGAGGATCGACACCAGGCGACCGTCGGGAAGCTCGGTAATCGCAGTGATGAAGGTCTGGGAGGACGACGATACGTTCTCCGGCGCCCGCACCTTCTCCCAGTCGACCCGCACGATGCGGTCCACCGAATCGACCAGGAACCCGAGCGTGCGCTTGCTGTACTCGGTCACCATCATCGCCCCGCCCAGCGGGGCACCGGGCTTGGTGAGATCCAGTATGCGCCCCAGGGAAAGCACGGGAATCACGTTACCGCGCAGCGAAATCAGGCCCTCGACGCCGGCCGGCATGTTGGGGGTACGCGTGATGAAGGGCGTCTGGGAAACCTCGCGCACCTTGAACACGTTGATGCCGAAGTGCTCATTGGTGCCCAGCGAGAACAGGAGGATCTCCATCCGGTTCGAGCCCGCCAGGCTGGTGCGCTTCTCGACGGTATCGAACAGCGCGTTCTCTTCGTTCTGCAGCTCTCGCATGTTGCCTCCTCAATCCGCCTGATCCTTGTCCGCCGCCCGCATGAGACGCACCAGCGTCTCGGCCAGCTTCACTGGCTCGAACTTCGGCACGTACTCGTCGACCCCCACGGAATGCCCGAGCTGCTGGTTCGACATCCCCGACAGCGACGAATGCATGAGCACCGGAATGCCGGCGAAACGCCGATCGGCCTTGATCTGGCGCGTCAACATGTAGCCGTCGAGCTCCGGCATCTCGACGTCGGTCAGTATCAGGCTCACGAGGTCGGATACCTTGCGCCCGGTCGCCTCGGCCTGCATGGCGGCCTTGTTCAGCTCTTCCCAAGCCTGGCGGCCATTCACGGAGCCCACGTACCGCACCCCCATCGCGTCCAGGGTCTGGGTGATCTGCCGACGCGCCACGGAGGAGTCATCGGCGAAGTACACGACGTGATTCTCGGCCCCGGGGAAGGGACGGATGTCACGGAACTCGATATCGTCGTCATAGTTCGAGGTTTCGGACAACACCTTCTCGACGTCGAGCAACATGACCAGACGGCCATCGGCGAGCTCGGTCACAGCCGTCACCAGCCCCCCGAGCCTGGCCGTGAGCATCTCCGGGGGGACTCGCATCTGCGACCAGTCCAGCCTGAGGATGGTATCCACGGCCTCCACCAGAAAACCCTGGGTATGGCCGTTGTATTCGGTGACGATCATGATCTCGCGCGGACTGTCGTCACTGATGCCGCCATATCGCCCCAGATCGACCACCGGCACCAGGGCGCCACGCAGGCTGACCATGCCTTTAACGGCGTCGGGCATCTCCGGCGCCGCCGTGATCTGCGGCGTGCGCATCACCTCGCGGACCTTGAAGACATTGATACCGAAGGTCTCCCTTCGGCCCGTTCGCGCGTCGACACCCAGCGTAAAAAGCAGGATCTCGAGCTTGTTCGTTCCCGCAAGCCGGGTACGGGCGTCGATATTCTTGAGCAGTTCGGACATGTCTTGTTCCGCTTTCCGGTTGGGTTTAGGCCGCCGCGCCGGCTGCCTTGAAAGATGTATCGGCTACAGCTCGATTAACTTTAGGTTAGTGCATCAACGCAGCGGCGCGCCAAAGATATCACTGACGACAGCGTCCCCTCCATCCGGCTCGCGAGCACCGGGCGCACCCGCCCCCTCGACCTCGATCTGCCGCCCAGGCGCCCGCATCGCCTCCTCCGCTGCCTTGTTCAGGACGACGATGCTGATGCGACGGTTGGCCGGGTCCAGGGGATCATCCGGGTTCAAGTGCGCGGTGTCGGCAAGTCCGAGCACGCGCACCAGCTTGCCCGGCTCGAGCCCGCCGGCGACCAGCTCTCGGCGCGCTGCATTGGCACGATCGGCCGACAGCTCCCAGTTCGAAAACCCGCGCTCCCCGCCCGCATACTGCGCGGAGTCGGTATGCCCCGACATGCTGATGCGGTTGTCGACATCATTGAGGGCGCGTGCAATCTCGCGCAGCAGCTCGCGGGTATATGGACGCAGATTGGCGCTGGCCGACGTGAACATCGGACGGTTCTGCGCATCGACGAGCTGTATCCTGAGCCCTTCCGAAATGATGTCGAGCAGGATCTGTTCCTTGAACTGGCGCAACGATGGGTTGGCCTCGATGATTGCCTCCAGCTTGCCCTTCAGATCGATCATCCGCGCACGCTCACGGCGCTTGGCCGCCTCGAGGGCCTCCTCGGCACGCATCTCGTCCGGCGTCTTCACGCGCGCACGCGCGGCATCAACGTTGATCGCACGCGTGCTAGGCGTGTCTCCGCGCCGCACCTGGCCGACCTTGCGCGACAGATCCTCGCCACCGCCCTTGATGATGCTCGAGCTGTCCCCCGTCCCCTCGCCCCCGGCCATGGCCAGCTTGAGCGGGTTCTGGAAGTGATCGGCAATGCCCTCGAGATCTCCCTGGGCCGTCGAACCGAGCAACCACATCAGCAGGAAGAAAGCCATCATCGCGGTCACGAAATCCGCATAGGCGATCTTCCATGCACCGCCATGGTGGCCTCCACCCCCCTTCTTGATGCGCTTGACGACGATTGGCTGCTGGGTATCGTCGCTCATCACGCGCTCCAGACCACGCCAACCTGAAGACGGCGTGAGTACTCAGGCGGGACGGAACCCGATGAAGGCATAGGACTCAACCCTTCCGGTTCTTGATTTCCTGCTCGAGCTCGACAAAGCCCGGGCGGTCGGTCGAGTAAAGCACCTTGCGACCGAACTCGATCGCGACCTGCGGCGCATAGCCGTTCATGCTCGCCAGCAGCACCACCTTGATGACTTGGTAGATCTTGCCCCCTTCCTCGACCTTCTGCTCGAGCTGGCCGGCAAGCGGTGCGACAAAGCCGTACGACACGAGAATCCCCAGGAAGGTACCGACGAGCGCACCGCCGATCATCTTGCCCAGCACAGCAGGGGGCTGGCCCACCGAGCCCATCACGTTGACCACCCCCATAACCGCCACCACGATGCCGAAGGCTGGCACCGCGTCGGCAACCTTGGCGACCACGTGCGGCGCCGTATGCGCCTCCTGGTGGTGAGTCTCGATCTCCATGTCCATCAGGTTCTCGATCTCGAACGCATTGAGGTTGCCACCCACCATCATGCGCAGGTAGTCGGTCATGAATTCGACCACATGGTGATCGGCGGTCACGCTCGGATACTTGGAAAAGATCGGGCTGGCGTCAGGGTTCTCGATGTCGTTCTCGATCGACATCAGGCCCTCCTTGCGTACCTTGGCCAGGATCTCGAACAACAGGGCAAGCAGATCGACGTAAAGCGCCTTGTTGTACGGCGACCCCTTGAGCGCCATCGGCAAGCCCTTGAGCGTCGCCTTGATTGCCTTCGGGCCATTGCCGGCGATGAAGCCGCCGATCATCAGGCCGAAGATCGCGACATACTCGAGCGGCACCCACAAGGCGAGCAGGTCGCCATGCATCGCATAGGTCCCAAGCGACGCCAGCAGCACGACAACGTATCCAATGATCAGGAACACCAGTGACTCCAGGGCGTATGGCCACGCCTGCCGACCTTCGGCTCGCGACCTGTGACCGACTTATCGGCGCGACCTCGCGAAACTTGAACGGCTCGCACGATCAGGCAGGCATGCACCAAAAAAACATGGGCCGCGTGTTACCAGCGCGGCCCATGAAGCATATCCGGAATGCCCGCCAGCGGGCACGGTCTCAAGCCGATACGGCCACTCGCGTGCGGGACACGGCCTTGCGCGTGGCCTTCTTGCGCGAAGAACCCGCCCGCGACGGCATGTTGCACAAGCCGCAGACATAGCCCTGCACCGGGTCATGCGCATGGCCGACGAAGCGTCCACCGCAGCAGGTGCAGGTACTGAGTTGCAGCAGGTCGGCATCGAAGAAGCGCACCAGCGTCCACGCCCGAGTCAAGCTCAGCACCGGCTCCATGGCCGAGCTCTCGATGTGGTCGAGGTAGAGGTTGTACGACTTGAGGATGGCATCCAGCCCACGCACACCGGCACGCTCGACGAAGAAGCGATGAAAGCCCATGAACAGCGACGAGTGCACATTGGGCTGCCAGGTCATGAACCAGTCCGTCGAGAACGGCAGCATGCCCTTGGGCGGCGACACACCGCGCACTTCCTTGTAGATCCGAAGCAGCTTTTCGCGGCTGAGACGAGTCTCGACCTCGAGCATCTGCATGCGCGCGCCAAGCTGGACCATCTCGACCGCGCGCCGGACGTCCTCGGCTTCCTCGATCACTGTCTTGTTCTTCATCTAGGCCTCCTCAGGCCGCCTCTTCCGCTGCCTTGCCCGCCGCGAGGATCGCTGCGTGCAAACCAGCACTGACGGCGTCGCGCCCCTCGCCAGCCATCAGTCGGGCAAGTTGCGCATCGTCGAAGCGAAAACACGGCAACAGCATCTGGCTGCTGGCCATTCGCACAAGTTTTGCCGCCGACATCGATTCGATCAGGTCCGCCAGCGCGTCGCTGATGCCGAGCCTGAACAAGGCCGTCGCCCGATCTCCGCGCAGCATCTGCTGGGCAAGCATCAGGTAGGCAAGGTTCAGTTCGCGGATCTCGGCCTGATAGTCTGGTCGATCCATGAAATCCAATCCCCTTCAGGGATGAGTGTTTGCAACTTAAAGTAAATTCTCAGCAACATCAAGCCTGAAAATCGCGATTTTGCCAATTCGATCACGCCCCATCGTGGCTTCGCCGCAACACCGGCAAAGGCAAGGAGCCCGCACTCACCGGTCCGGCGTCAGCGAGCCAAACCTGAATGCTGCCGGCACCGCGGGCCGTCCATAGCGGAAACCCTGAAGCGAATCACAGCATGAGGCCTGCAGCAGAATCTCCTGCGCGGCGGTCTCGACGCCTTCGGCAACCACCTTCAAGCGCAGGCTATGCGCCATCGCCAGTGCTGCGCGCACGATGGCTTCAGCATCATTGTCGCGATCGACCTCGCCGATCAGCTCGCGATCGATCTTGATCACGTCGATGGGCAGTCGGCGCAGGTAGGCAAGCGAAGAGTAACCGGTCCCGAAGTCGTCAATGGCGATGCGCACACCAAGCGTCTTCAATGCCCGCAGGCATTGTTCGGCGTGCCCGGTGTCACTCATCAGCGAGCTCTCGGTAATCTCCAGGATCAGCGCGGACGGCGGAAACCCGCTCTGGGCAAGTGCACACTCCACCTGCGCGAGCAGGCCGGGACGCGCGAACTGTACGGCGGACACATTGACCGACATCTCGAAGCCCTCGACCCCCTCCTTGCGCCAGCGCGCGCCCTGCAGGCAGGCCTGGGCGAGCACCCAGCCGCC
The DNA here is from genome assembly GCF_000310125.2 of Thauera sp. 27. Lineage (NCBI taxonomy): Bacteria > Pseudomonadati > Pseudomonadota > Betaproteobacteria > Rhodocyclales > Zoogloeaceae > Thauera > Thauera sp. 27. Next base: position 10,483 of record NZ_AMXB01000052.1, on the reverse strand, counting down.
AATGTCGACGATCAGTCCGGTCCGGTCCGCTATCGGGACGAAGCGATCGGGCTCCAGCAAGCCGTGCTCAGGATGCTGCCAGCGCAGCAAGGCTTCGGCACCGCGCGCGTGACAACTGGATGCGCCGACGATCGGCTGGTAGTGCAGCCTGAACTCCTCGCGCTCGAGCGCAGCCCGCAGGTCCAGTTCGAGGGCAAAGGCCTCGAGCGAGGACCGACTCATGCCTGCAGCGTGTATGCGCAACTGGTTACCGCCGGCACGCTTGCACTCGGCGAGCGCCAGCTCGGCCTGAGTGAGCACATCCGCTGCCTGGTCCGCGGCATCGTCGAACAGGACAATCCCGACGCTCGCCGTCAGTCGCAGCGCTCCCCGCGGCGACGCGAACGGCCGATCCACCGCGCGCAACAACCAGCGCGCAGTGAACTCGGCCTGCCCCTCATCTGCGACGCCCGGAACGAACACGCCGAACAAGTCGCCCTCGAGGCGCGCGAGCACGCCCTGCGCGGGCACGATCGCGGCGAGGCGGCGACCGAGCTCGAGCAGGATTTCGGAACCGGCACCGTAGCCGTAACCCAGATTGACGCGCATGAACTGGTCGACATCGATGACGAACATGGCCGCAGCCGCCCGCCCCGCGCCACGACGGCGACACGCCATCCAGTCAGCCACGCGAGCGAGAAAATTGACCTTGTTCGGCAGCATGCTGCCGTGGTCGAACAAGCTCAGCTCGCGGATCCGGCGTACCGCGTGCCTGACCGCACTGCGGTCCGAGAGCGCCTGCCGCTCACGCTCGATGACGGCAAGCAGACGGGCGAAGTCCCCTTTCGGCACATAGTCACGCGCGCCTTCGTACATCACCCCCACGCCCTCGCCTGCACTCATGCTCCCCGAATGCACGACAAACGGCACATCCTTTCCACTGCGCTGCAACACCTGCAAGGCACGCCGGCAATCGAAGGCCGGCATGGCCTGATCACACAGCACAAGGTCCCACTCATCGGCGGCGAGCGCAGCCGCCATGTCCACCGGCTCATCGACGCGCCGCCAGGATACCCGCATGCCTCGGCGCGCCAACTCCGCCTCGACCAGTAGCGCATCGTCCTCGCAGTCATCGACGATCAGCAGTCTTGGCGCCTGGCGCTCGGGCGCGCGCGTGTCGGGCAGCAACCCCATCGAATCCGTCATGCGCCCGCCGCCTGCAAGGCAATGACCCGGTTGCGCCCGGTCTCCTTGGCCGCATAAGCCCCCTGGTCGGCGAGCTTGACCAGGCTATTGAAGCCCTGCATTCCGGGCTCGCGGATCGCCACACCCACGCTCACCGTCATCCGCAGCTGCGGGCCGCCCGTCTCGGGCTCGAAGGCCTCGACTGCAGCCCGCAGGCGCTGCGCCACGACCACGACGGCCGCGAGGTCGGTGTCGGGGCAGATCACGAGAAACTCGTCCCCCCCCATCCGGCAAAGGATGTCCTGTGCACGCAGGGCCCGGCGCAACACTTCGGACACCTGGCGCAGCGCGATGTCACCGACGTCATGACCATGGGTATCGTTGATCGCCTTGAGCTCGTCCAGATCGACGATCATCACCGCCAAGGTGCGCGAGTGCCGTATCGATGACGCCCACTCCACCTGCATCGCCTCGAGTGCGTGGCGGCGGTTCGGCAAGCCCGTGAGCGGGTCGGTCAGCGCCGCCTCCTGGAGGCGACGGTTCGAGATCGCCAGTTCAGCGGCAAAATTGCGCAATTCCTCGCGCTCGCGCTCCAGTTCCAGCTGCAAGCCGAGCATTTTCAGCAATACCTGCAGGCGCGCCTTGAGCGCCACGCCCCCCAATGGCAACAGGAGATAATCGTCCGCGCCGGCTTCCGACAACCAGCGCAGCGCATCATCATCGTTGTCCGGCAGCACCGCCACGACCTGCAGGCTGCGCCGCAGCCGCATGTCATGCAGATCACGCACGAAGGCCTGCCCCTCGTCCCCAGCCTCACGCTGCCACTGCACGAAGACGAGTTGCGGCTGGACGTCGATCGCCATCTCGATCGCAAGCCGCGCCGACGACGCCTCGCACACCGCAAGCCCCGCAGCCTCGAGGGCTGCCCGCAGGGCATGGCGGCACTGTACTTCAGGCACGAGCAGCAGCGCCTTCAAGGGCCTGGCCTCCTCTGCCTCGCCCGAACCGGCAGGCTCCCCGCGATCACCGACAGCCACGGCAGCGCGATTACCCAACTCGCCAAAACGCGGAGCGGCTTCGGTACGCAACTGGAGCAGCTTGCCCCACTCACCCCACTCCCGCCCCACGCGCTCACACAACGCAATGAAATCGCTGCGCCCAATCCCCAGCCGGCTGGACAACCTCAGCATCGGCCCCATCAGACGCTCGTGCTCGCTCTCCGCCGCGAGGCAGAGTTGCGCGATCGCACGCGACAGCACCAGACACTGGACCAGTCCGTGCTCGCGCGAGCCCTCGGCATAGCCCGGCACCTCGGGGCACTCGTGAAAGCGCACCGGCTGTACCAGCACATCGGGCACCCCCCAGTCCGTCAGCATGGCCGCCCCGAGTTCGCGGTGGTTGGTGGCGAACGCCTGGTCCTCGAGACTGACCTGCTGGAGCCCCGGATTTCTACCGATATCGTTGAGCAGGCGCGAGAACGCATCAGGATAAAGGGTGGCAAGCGCGAGCTCGCCGACACGGGCGAGCAGCCCCAGACTGAAAGCATCGTCAGGTGCAGCCAAGCGCACGCGCAGCATCAGCGCCTGCATCGAGATGGCCATGAGCAGGGAGGACGACCAGAAGTGTCCGTAGTCGAACCCGGCGCAGCCCCCCTTGCGGTAATGCGACAGCAGCGAAAAACCGAGAGCCATCGTGCGCACCGCCGGCAGGCCGAGCACCATCAGCGCCTCCTGGACCGAGACGACCGCCCGTCGGTTCTCCGCCACCAGTCCATTGGCCGCCTTGACCAGACGCCCCACGAACGCGGGATCGCCCTTGATCACGCGTGCGAGCTCGGCCATCGACACGTTGTTCGACTGGGTAAGGCGGATGATGGCGATCGCAACGCCGCGCGGCGACGGCAACTCCCCCGCCGCCTTGAGCTGCGCAAATCGCTTCATGTCGATCGGCTGTACCATGCACTCCCCGGTTTGAATGGTCCTGTTACGGAGGCCTGCGAGCGCGCCACCGGTTTGCCTCTGCGTGCCACACCAAAGCATGATTCTTTCTTGCCTGCGCCCCGGAGGGCAAGCGAAAGCACGCTAGAATCCGTGAAAACCACAGGTCGCCGACCATGAAATTCTGCTCGAACTGCGGCGCTGCCGTCACTTTCCGCACCCCACCCGGGGACTCTCTGCCCCGCCACGTGTGCGAGCAGTGCGGCACCATCCACTACCAGAACCCCAAGATCGTGGTCGGCGCCCTCCCTGTCTGGGAGGATCGCGTCCTCCTCTGCCGGCGCGCCATCGAGCCGCGCTACGGCATGTGGACCCTGCCCGCCGGGTTCATGGAAAACGAGGAAACCACCGCCCAGGCAGCCGCCCGCGAAACACTGGAAGAGGCCTGCGCGCGAATCGAGGTGGGCGAACTCTACACCTTGATCGACGTACCCCACATCAGCCAGGTGCACATGGTCTACCGCGCCCGCCTGCTCGACCTCGGCTTCAAGCCGGGCGAGGAGTCGCTCGAAGTGGCCCTGTTCCGCGAGGAAGACATCCCCTGGGAGCAGATCGCCTTCCGCTCCATCTCGATGAGCCTGCGCCATTTCTTCGACGACCGCCGCAACGGAACCTGGACACTCCACACTGCCAGCCTCGCGCCGCCGCCCGCCGAGTGGCGATGAACGGCCAGGCCGAGCGCCGCTGCCCCACAAGACTACGCGCACGCCAGGGTTGAGCCCCCCTGCGCTGCAGAGGATAATCGCGGGATTCCTTTCCGCCTGCGGATCATGACAAGCTACATCTTCATCGTCATCGGCGCTGTTCTGGTGAACAACGTCGTCTTCGTCCGCATTCTCGGGCTATGTCCGTTCATGGGCGTCTCGAAGAAACTCGAGACCGCCATCGGCATGGGCGCCGCGACCACCTTCGTGCTGACCCTGGGCTCGGGCACCAGCTACCTGATCGACCACTACCTGCTCCAGCCGCTCGACCTCGTATACCTGCGCACGCTATCGTTCATCGTCGTCATCGCGGCCATCGTCCAGCTCACCGAGCTCGTCATTCAGAAGACCAGCCCGCTGCTGCACCAGGTGCTGGGCATCTATCTGCCCCTCATCACCACCAACTGTGCGGTACTCGGCGTGCCGCTGCTCAACGTCGGCCTGCGCCACGACCTGCTCGAATCGCTGCTGTTCGGCCTGGGTTCCTCGGTCGGCTTCACGCTCGCGCTGGTGCTGTTCGCCGGCATCCGCGAGCGCCTGGACGGCGCCGACGTACCGCTGCCGTTCAAGGGTACGGCCATCGCCATGATCACTGCAGGCTTCATGAGCCTCGCCTTCATGGGCTTTGCCGGCCTCGACCGCTTCCACTGAGGACTGCACGCGCATGATCACAGCCCTCCTCGTCATGGCCGGCATCGCCATCGTGCTCGGTGCCGCGCTCGGCTACGCCGCGATCCGTTTCCGCGTCGAAGGCGACCCGCTGGTCGAGAAGATCGACGCCATACTGCCGCAGACCCAGTGTGGCCAGTGCGGCTTCCCCGGCTGCAAGCCCTACGCCCAGGCCATCGCCAACGGCGAGGCCGACATCAACCAGTGCCCGCCCGGCGGTGATGAAGGCGTGCGCAAGCTCGCCGACCTGCTCGGCCGCGAGTTCAAACCGCTGTCCGAAGAGCATGGCATCGAGAAGCCCAAGGCTGTCGCCGTCATCGACGAGCAGACCTGCATCGGCTGCACGCTGTGCATCCAGGCCTGCCCGGTAGACGCCATCGTCGGCGCAGCCAAGCAGATGCACACCGTGGTCGAACCGCTGTGCACCGGCTGCGAGCTGTGCGTCGCCCCCTGCCCGGTCGACTGCATCGCCATGGTGCCAATCGCCGAGACCGTGCAGACCTGGAAATGGAAATACCCCGTGGTCGAAATCAGGAAGGCGGCATGATCGGGCGCCTGTTCAAGTTCCATGGCGGCATCAAGCCCGCTGCCCACAAGGATGAATCGGCCAAGGCACCGATCCGGCGTGCGCCTCTGCCTGCGCGGCTGATCGTGCCCCTGCGCCAGAGCACGCGCGCCACCGCCACCTGTATCGTCGAGATCGGCCAGAAGGTACTCAAGGGGCAGTGCATCGGCGAGCCGGAAGGCTTCCTGGGCACAGCAGTGCATGCACCGACTTCGGGTACCGTGGTCGACATCGCGCCCCACACCATGGCGCACGCCTCGGCCCTGCAGACCCGTTGCGTGGTCATCGAGCCCGACGGCGAGGAGCGCTGGATCGAGCACGCTCCCTTCGACTACCACGGCGCCAGCCGCGACGAGTCGCTCGCCTGGCTGCGCGCATGCGGCATCGTCGGCATGGGCGGCGCCACCTTCCCCAGCCACGTCAAGCTCGGCAAGGGCGCAGGCATCGAGACGCTGATCCTCAACGGCGGCGAATGCGAACCCTGGATCACCTGCGACGACCGCCTCATGCGCGAGCGCGCCGCCGACATCCTGGCCGGCGCCGTCATCCTGCGCGAGCTCATCGGCGCACGCGAAATGGTGGTCGGCATCGAGGACAACAAGCCCGAAGCCATCGCCGCCATGCAGGACGCCGCCGCCGCATCGGGGCACGGCGTGCGCATCGTGCCCATCCCCTCGCTGTATCCGGCGGGCGGCGAGAAGCAGCTCATCCGCGTACTCACAGGCATCGAGATCCCCTACGGCAAGCTGGGTGGAGACTACGGCGTGCAGTGCTTCAACGTCGGCACCGCACATGCCGTGTATCGCGCCATTGCCCATGGTGAGCCGCTGCTGAGCCGCATCGTCACGCTCACCGGCAACGTCGAGGACGCAGGCAACTGGGAGGTGCTGATCGGCACCCCCATCGAGGAACTGCTCCAGCTGGCGCGCCCGAAGCCGGATACCGACCGCAGCATCATGGGCGGCCCCATGATGGGCTTCGCCCTGCCACGCCTGGATGTACCCATCGTCAAGGGCAGCAACTGCATCATCTCGGCCTCGCCCACGCTGTTCCCGCCGCCGCCGCCCGAGCAGCCCTGCATCCGCTGCACCGAATGCGCCAAGGCCTGCCCGGCCGAGCTGCAGCCCTTCGAGCTGTACTGGTTCGGACGCTCGAAGAACTTCGGCAAGGCGCAGGAATACAACCTATTCGACTGCATAGAATGCGGCTGCTGCGCCTACGTGTGCCCGTCGCATATCCCGCTGGTCGACTACTTCCGCTTCTCCAAGAGCGAGATCTGGGCGCGCGAGCGCGACAAATCCGCCGCCGATCAGGCACGCGAACGTTTCGAGTTCCGCAACTTCCGCCAGGAACGCGAGAAGGCCGAGAAGGCCGCCAAGCTCGCTGCGAAGGCCGCGGAGACGCGCGCCAAGCTTGCCGAAGGCGGCGAAGCGCCAGCGCCAAAGACGGCGGCCGAGCCCGGCGAAGACCCCAAGAAGGCCCTCATCGCTGCTGCACTGGCGCGCGCCCAGGCGCAGAAGGCCGAAGTCAAGCCGCAGAACACCGACAATCTCAGCGCCGACAAGCTGGCCGAGATAGCCGACATCGAAGCCCGCCGCCTGGCGGCAGCCGTCACCGCGCCGGCCGCCGATGCGACGCCGGGCGCGGACACACCGGCCGCCACCGTGGCAGTAGACGCCGAGTCCAGGAACTGAGCCGTACATGATCCACTCCCCTTACGTCCGCAAACAGGTCAGCGTGCAGCGCACGATGGGCCTCGTACTGCTCGCGCTGCTGCCCGCCGTCGCGCTCTACGCCTGGAAGATCGGCACCGGCATCCTGGTCAACCTTGCGCTTGCCACCCTTACCGCGCTGGCGGCAGAAGCACTCGTGCTGGCGCTGCGCAAGCGGCCCGTCGGCATCGCGCTGGGCGACCTGTCCGCCGTGGTCACCGCCTGGCTGGTCGCCCTCAGCCTGCCCGCAATCGCCCCCTGGTGGCTCACCGTAGCGGCCGTGCTGGTGGCTATCGTCGCGGTCAAGCACATCTACGGCGGCCTCGGCCAGAACCCGTTCAACCCGGCCATGGTCGCCTACTGCACGATGATCGTCGCCTTCCCGGCACTGATGTCGCAGTGGCCGGCCGCGGGCGCGCTCGCCTTCGACACCCAGCTGGGCCTGATCCTCGGCAGCGCGCGCGAACTCGACGCCATCACCGGCGCCACCGCGCTCGACGCCCTGCGCACAGGGCTGCGCGCCGATGGTGCGAGCGTGCAGTCGGTGCTGCAGGGGCCGGCCTTCGGCATGGCCGGCGGGCGCGAATGGGAATGGGTCGGCCTCGGCTACCTCGCCGGCGGCGCGCTGCTGCTCGCCACGCGGATCATCACCTGGCACATGCCTGCCGCCTTCCTCGGCACGCTGGTGGTGGTGTCCGGCCTGTTCTGGCTGATCGCGCCCGGCCAGTTCGCTTCGCCGCTGTTCCACCTCGCCAGCGGCGGCACCCTGCTCGCCGCCTTCTTCATCATCACCGACCCCGTCTCGGGCGCCACCACGCCGCGCGGCAAGCTCGTGTTCGCGGCTGGCATCGCGCTCATCGTGTGGCTGATCCGCAGCTTCGGCGCCTACCCCGACGGCATCGCCTTCGCCGTGCTGCTGATGAACATGTGCGTGCCGCTGCTCGACATGAAGACGCAACCACGCGTGTTCGGCCACCGCAATGAGGCCGGGGAAAGCGTCCGGACCGGGGAGAGGCGCCCATGAGCGGCCGCTACACAGCCACCCGCACCTCGCTGCGCACCGGCGGCATCATGCTGCTGTTTACGCTCGCGTTCACCGCGCTCATGGCCTCCACCTTCCAGGTCACACGGCCTGCGATCGAGGCCTCCCGGCAGGAGGCGCAGATGCGCCTGCTTGCCGAAGTGCTGCCGCCGGGCAGCTACGACAACGCCCTGCTCGACGACTACGTGCGCTTCGGGCCCGCGCCGCAGATCGGCATGGACGCCGGCGGACGGGTGTGGCGCGCACGCAAGGCGGGCGAGCCGGTCGCACTGATCATCGAGGGCGCCGCAAGCGACGGCTACGCCGGCCGCATCGGCCTGGTGGTCGCGGTGCATCGCGACGGCCGCCTGAGCGGCGTACGCGTCACCGAACACAAGGAAACCCCGGGCCTGGGCGACTATATCGACCCGCGCAAGGACCGCCGCAAGGACGCGCCCTGGATCGCCCAGTTCACCGGCGCGACCTGGGCCGAAGTCGACACCGCGGCATGGACGGTGCGCAAGGATGGCGGCAGCTTCGACTATCGGGCCGGCGCCACCATCAGCGCGCGTGCGGTCACGCGCGCCGCCGGCCGCAGCGCCGCCTTCGCCGCGCAGCGCATGGACGCGCTCTTCGCCGCCCCCGCAGGCGGCCTGCTCGGAGACACGCAATGAGCCCGCAACAGTTCCGCGACATTTCCTGGAACGGCCTGTGGAAGCAGAACCCAGGCCTCGCCCAGTTGCTAGGCCTGTGTCCGATCCTCGCCATCAGCACCACCATGGTCAACGCGGTGAGCCTGGGCATCGCCACCGTGCTGGTGATGACCGTCGCCAACCTCGCGGTGTCGGGGCTGCGCAATTTCGTACCCTACGAGATCCGCATCCCGGTCTTCATCCTCATCATCGCCGCCCTGGTGACGATGGTGGATCTCGCCTTCAACGCCTACTTCCACGACCTCTACCTGGTGCTGGGCATCTTCATTCCGCTCATCGTCACCAACTGCATCGTGCTCGCCCGCGTCGAGGCCTACGCGGCCAAGAACGACCCGCTCACGTCCACGGTGGACGGCATCATGATGGGTATCGGCCTGGTATGGGTGCTCGCCCTGCTCGGCGGCCTGCGCGAACTGCTCGGCGCCGGCACCCTGTTCTCGGGCATCGAAATGATCATCCCCGGCGCCAGCGCGTGGTCGGTGTTCGGCGACGACTACCCCGGCTTCCTGATCGCCATCCTGCCGCCCGGCGCCTTCTTCGCGCTCGGCGTGCTGATCGCCGTCTTCAACGTCATCAACGCCCGTCTCGCCGCCCGCGCACGGCGCCAGCCACCGCCCACCGCACCCGCGCCTGCAACCAGGGCAGAGGACGACGGCGAGGCGGTTGCCGCAGGCTGAAGCGATGGCGCTGATGAAGCGCGAGGCGATCCGCGAGTTCTTCCGCCGCCTGCACGCCGCCAACCCCGAGCCGCAGACCGAGCTCGAGTACGCCTCGCCCTACCAGCTGCTGGTGGCCGTGGTGCTGTCCGCCCAGGCCACCGATCGCAGCGTCAACATCGCCACCCGCAAGCTGTTCGCGCTCGCGCCGACGCCAGAGGCCATGGTCACGCTCGGCGAAGAAGGCATTGCCGACTGCATCAAGACCATCGGCCTGTTCCGCAACAAGGCGAAGAACACCCTCGCCCTGTCGCGTCTGCTGCTGGAACGCCACGGCGGTGAGGTGCCAGCGGAGCGCGAAGCACTGGAGGCCCTGCCCGGCGTCGGCCGCAAGACCGCCAACGTGGTACTCAACACCGTCTTCCGCCAGCCGGTGATGGCGGTCGATACTCACATCTTCCGCCTCGCCAACCGCACCGGACTCGCCCCCGGCAAGGACGTCGTCGAGGTGGAGAAGGCCTTGATGCGGCGCGTACCAAAGGACTACCTGCTCGACGCTCACCACTGGCTGATCCTGCACGGCCGCTACGTATGCACCGCGCGCAGCCCGCGCTGCGCCCAATGCAGCGTGCGCGACCTGTGCCTGTGCCGCGACAAGACCGACTGACCCGCCCCACCGGAGACGCTCCGCCATGTTCAACCCCAGCCGCGACCAGGTGCGCAGCTTCTTCATCGACACCTGGCGCAAGGCGCGCGCCAAGGAAGTGCTGACGCCGATGGAAACCATCGCCGCCGACATCATCGCGCTCCACCCCGAGTACCACGCCATCGTCGAGGACCCGGACGCGATCGACCGCGACTTCCCGCCCGAGGCCGGCCAGATCAACCCTTTCCTGCACCTGTCGCTGCACCTGGCGATCGAGGAGCAGCTCTCCATCGACCAGCCGCCGGGCATCCGCGCCGCCTTCGACGCCGCCTGCAAGCGCCGCGGCGAACGCCACGACGCCCTCCACGACGCCCTGGAGGCGCTCGGCGAGATGCTCTTCGAAGCCCAGCGCAAAGGCACCCCGCCCGACGGCGCCGCTTATGTGCGCAGCCTGCGGCGCAAGGCCGGGCTGGAGTGAATGCCGGGTGACTCGCCCGAACGCCTGCACATCACCCCGTGTAGGAGCGGCGCCAGCCGCGAGGGGTTGAGGACGACATGGCCAAAGGCGCCTCACCAAAAGCTCGCGGCTGGCGCCGCTCCTACCGGAAACCACCGCGCGCATCGCCCGCCGTGGGA
>NZ_AMXB01000051.1:0-25575 GCF_000310125.2 Thauera sp. 27 | reverse complement strand
CGATCGGCTTGCGGCGGCCGCTCCCTGGACCGTTGCGGGCGCTCTTCGGCGCGCTGGGTACGCTCGCCACGTGGCGAGCGCTCGTCCTGGGCCTGGCGTGCCGATCCTGGCTTGCGCGCAGGCTTCTCGGCCACGGTCTTCTCGGCCACGGTCTTCTCGGCTGCTGTCTTCGCTGCCGGAGGGGGAGCAGCCTCGCCCTGCGTGGCACGCGGGCGCAGCTTGAGCGTGCCTTCGATGGTCGAGGGCGCGGGCTTGGGTGGGTTGCGGCGTACGGAGCTCACACGTGATCCTTGTGCTCGGCCTCGGGCAAGCCGTCGAAGGTGCTCCAGCCCTGCTCGCGCCCGGTGGGCGGCAGGTCCTCGCGCAGTTCGACATGCTCGTGCAGATGGGCCTTGGCGATGAAATGGGCGGTAATCGGGGCGGTCAGGAACAGGAAGACGCTGATCAACACCTCGTGGATGGAAAGCGTGCCCTCGATACCGAAGAAGAACAGCATCGAGGCCACCAGCGCACCACCGACCCCGAGCGTCGTCGCCTTGGTCGGCGCGTGCAGGCGGGTCAGCAGATCGGGCAGCTTGACCAGACCGATCGAGCCCACCAGGGCGAAGATGCCGCCGAGCACGATCAGCGCCGAGATCAGCAGTTCGAGCAGGAAGTTCATGGGCCGCTCACTCGATGACGTCGCCGCGCAGGATGAAGCGGCAGTAGGCGACGGTGGAAATGAAACCGAACATGGCGAACAGCAACGCGCCCTCGAAGAATACCGTGGTGCGTTGCTGGATGCCGAACAGGATGATGAGTGCGATGATGTTGATCACCATCGTGTCGACCGCGAGCACGCGGTCCATCAGCGAGGGCCCGCGCAGCAGGCGCCACAGGTTGAGCAGCACGGCAACCGACACCGCCGCATAGCCAAAGTTGAGGGCGTACTCGATCATGGGAAGATCTCCTTCAGGCGGGCCTCGTAGCGCGCCTTCATCTGGCGCACCGCCTCCTCCGCGTCAGGGGCGTCCAGGCAATGCACCAGCAGGCTGCGGCCATCGGCCGACAAGTCGCAGGACACCGTGCCCGGCGTCATCGTGATGGTGCCGGCGAGCACGGTGATCGCCTCGGGCGAACGCAGCTCGAGCGGCAGCGTCACCCAGCGCACGCGCAGCTGGTCGCTACGGCGGAACAGGATCAGGCGCGCGACCTGCAGGTTGGCCACTACCACGTCCCAGGCCACCAGCCCCATGTAGGCGAAGGCCTTGCCATAGGCCTTCACCGGCGGCCGTTCCGGCCAGAAACTGCTCGTCATGATCGGGATGATCACACCGAGGATCGTGCCCATCACCAGCCCGCCGAAGCTGAAGCTGTTGAGCAGCAGCATCCACAGAACGATCAGCACTACGGTCAGCAGCGGATGCGGCAACCAGCGCTGGATGAAGGGGCGTTTGTCCACGCTCGCTTTCTCGGCCATCAGCGTACGCCTCCTGCGGCACCGAGCACCGCCTCGATATAGCCGGCCGGCGCAAACAGCTGCGCTGCCACGAGATCAAGCCAGGCATGGACCGGACCGGCAAGCACGGTCAGGGCGACGAGGCCGGCAAGCAGGCCGCCCACCGCCACGAAGGGCAATGCAGGGGCCGCGCGCAGCGTGGCTGGCGGCGGCGCCTCGAGTGCATGGCTCTTCCAGAACACCAGGCTGCCACCGCGCGCGAAGCCGACGACGGCCAGCAGCGAGGTCGCCAGGATCAGCGTCCAGAACCAGGCCGCCTGCGGGTGGCTGCGCACGCTGTCGAGGACGAGCAGCTTGCCAAGGAAGCCCGACAGCGGCGGCATGCCGGCCACCGCGATCGCAGCGGCGAAGAACAGCCCGGCGATGAGGGCACCCTGGGCGAAGCGCGGCGCCTGCGTGAGCCGGTCGCGGTGCATGCCACGGCGCTCGGCCACCATGTCGGCAATCAGGAACAAGGCCCCTGCCCCAAGGGTGGAGTGCAGCAGGTAGAACAGCGCAGCGCTCATGGACTGCGGGGTGAATACCGCGACCGTCGCCAGCAGCATGCCCATCGAACCGATCACCGCGAAGCTCGCCATCTGGCCCAGGCTGCGCGCCGCCAGCACACCGGTCATGCCCAGCACCAGGGTGAGCAGACCGGCCGGCAGCAGCCAGGGCGCCGCCAGCCAGGCTGCGTCGCCGGCATCTGCACCGAAGGCCAGCACGTAGAGGCGGATGATGGAGTAGGCGCCCACCTTGGTCATGATCGCAAACAGCGCCGCCACCGGCCCCGGCGCGTTGGCGTAGGTGCCGGGCAGCCAGAAGTGAAGCGGCACCAGCGCCGCCTTGACGCCGAACACCAGCAGCAGCAACACGGCCCCCGTCTGCAGCAGGGCCTGGTCGCCTGCCGGCACCTGCGGCACCTTGAGCGCGAGGTCGGCCATGTTGAGCGTGCCGGTCACGCTGTAGATGAGGCCGACCGCAATCAGGAACAGCGAGGAACCGACCAGGTTGGTCACCACGTACTGCACGCCCGCCTTCACCCGCAGGCCGCCCCCGCCATGCACCATCAGCCCGTAGGAGGCGATGAGCAGGATCTCGAAGAACACGAAAAGGTTGAAGAAGTCGCCGGTGAGGAAGGCGCCGTTGAGCCCCATGAGTTGGAACTGGAACAGAGGGTGGAAGTGCTTGCCGCGCTCATCCCAGCCGTTGATCGCATATAGCAACACGCCAAGGCCCAGGGTTGCGGTCAACACCAGCATCAGCGCCGCCAGGCGGTCGAGCACGAGGACGATGCCGAAGGGCGCCACCCAGTTGCCCAGCGCATAGACGCGGACGCTGCCGTCGCTGGCCATGGCGAGCAGCACCAGGGCGACCGCCAGCAGCAGCCCCGCAGACAGGACCGAGAACACGCGTGAGAGCACGATGTCATGACGCGCCGCAATCACCAGCACGGCACCGAGGATGGCCGGCATCAGGATGGGCAGGATCAGCCAGTGGTTCATGCGCGCTCCTCGAGGCCCGCAGCGGCACGCGCGGCCGGCTCGCCCTGCTTGCGGCCGAGCAGCTTCCAGTCGTCCTCGCGTGCCTCGGGCGAGGCGTCGCCGGGCAGATCGACGTGGTCATTGCCGGTCTCTAGATAGGCGCGCAGGGACATCACCACGATGACGGCGGTCATGCCGAAGGAGATCACGATGGCGGTCAGTACCAGGGCCTGTGGCAAGGGATCGGTGTAAGCCGCGGCATCGGCGCTGATCACCGGCGGCAGATTGACGGCAAGCCTGCCCGTCGCGAACAGGAACAGGTTGGTCGCGTAGGTGAGCAGGGTGAGGCCGATGATGACCGGGAAGGTACGGGCGCGCAGCACCAGGTAGACGCCCGCGGCCGTCATCGCGCCGATCGCCGTGGCGACGAGGAATTCCATCAGTTGTGCTCCTTGCTCATGCCCATGCTGGGATCGACATCCATCGCCGTGCGGTTGACCGGCCGCTGCCCGGTCAAGCGCCCCATGCGCGACAGGTTGGCCAGCGCGAGCATCACCGCACCGACCACGGTCAGGAACACCCCGGTATCGAAGGCCATCGCACTCGCCAGCTCGAACTCGCCGACCAGCGGCAGGTGGAAGTGGTCGAAGGCCGAGGTCAGGAAGGGGCGGTCGAGCACCATGGAGGCAATCCCCGTCCCCGCCGCGATCAGCACGCCGGCGCCGATCATGGCGTGGTAATTGACCCTGACGCGCTGCGCCGCCCAGCCGAAGCCGCTTGCCATGTACTGCATGATCAGCGCGATCGACACCACGAGCGCGGCGATGAAGCCGCCACCGGGCTGGTTGTGGCCGCGCAGGAAGATGTAGGCCCCCACCAGCAGCGCCAGCGGCAGCATCACCCGGGTGGCGACCACCATGATGATCGGGTGGCGGTCGACCGACACCGGCAGGTCGGGCGTCCACGCGCTCAGGCGGCGGGCAACGCGGCCATGCAGGGCACCGTCGAGCAACGCGTAGATTGCGAGCGCGGCAATGCCGAGCACGATGATCTCGCCGAAGGTATCGAAGCCGCGGAAGTCGACCAGGATCACGTTGACCACGTTGGTGCCGCCGCCGCCCGACACCGAATTCTCGAGGTAGTAGGTGGACAGCGAGCTGCCATCGCGGGTGAGCATGGCCCAGCTCACCAGCCCCATGCCGCCGCCCGCGATCAGCGCGAGCACCCCGTCACGCAGGTGGCGCAGCGGGTCGGCGCTGACGGTGGAGCTCAGCGGGCTCGCCTTGGGCAGGAAATAGAGCGCCAGCAGGATCAGGATGACGGTGGTGACTTCGACGGAGATCTGCGTCAGCGCAAGGTCGGGCGCGGACAGGTAGATGAAGGCCACGCACACGATCAGGCCCACGGTGCCCACCACCAGCACCGACAGCAGGCGCTGGCGGAAGAACATCACGGTCAGCACGCAGCCGCCGAGCAGCAGCAGCCAGGCGACCACCGCCACCGGCTCCGCCGGCAGCAGTTCGCGCGTACCGGCCTCGTGAGAAGCGCCGATGAAGGTCGCGAAGCCTGCCAGCGTCATCGCACCGATGGCAAACGCCAGGTAGCGCTGCAGCGAGCCATTATGCAAGCCATGGGTCACGCGCTGTGCCAGCGCGAGCGCGGCCGCCATGACGGCGTCGAACATCGCCTTGGCTTCCGGATGCGGCCCCGCCCGCCAGACTGCGCGCACGCGCGGATAGGCACGCAGCGCCCCCAGGCCGACCACCACGGCCACCACCGACAGTGCGAGCGCGATGTTCACACCATGCCACAGCGCCAGATGGTAGTCAGGTAGCGCGCCACCGATCACCGCCTGCGCCACCACGGCCACCAGCGGCCCCGCCACCGTGGCCGGCAGCAGCCCGATCAGCACCACCAGCACCACCAGCAGGGCTGGCGGCAGCCACAGGCCGGCGGGCGGGTCGTGCGGCGTGTGCGGGTAATCGCTGCGCTTCGCCCCGAAGAAGACATGCACGATGTAGCGCAAGGAATAGGCCACCGAAAAGCAGGCCGCGAGCGTGGCCAGCGCCGGCACCACCCAGCCGTTACCCAGCCAGGCGGTCGCTGCCGCCTCGTGCAGCATCATCTCCTTGGACAGGAAGCCATTGAGCGGCGGCAGCCCCGCCATCGACGCTGCCGCGACCATGGCCAGCGTGGCGGTGACCGGCATCAGGTGCAGCAGGCCGCCCAGGCGCTTGATGTCGCGCGTGCCGGCCTCGTGGTCGATGATGCCGGCGTTCATGAACAGCGCGGCCTTGAAGGTGGCGTGATTGAGGATGTGGAACACCGCCGCCACGGCCGCCATCGGCGTGCCGAAACCGAGCAGCATGGTCACCAGGCCGAGGTGGCTGACGGTGGAGAAGGCGAGCAGGCCCTTGAGGTCGTCCTTGAACAGCGCGATCACCGCCCCCACGAGCATGGTGATGAGCCCCGTGGTGGCGACGATGTAGAACCATTCCACCGTGCCGGCGAGCACCGGCCACATGCGCGCCATCAGGAACAGTCCCGCCTTCACCATGGTTGCCGAGTGCAGGTAGGCCGACACCGGCGTGGGCGCCGCCATCGCGTGCGGCAACCAGAAGTGGAAGGGGAACTGCGCGCTCTTGGTGAAGCAGCCGGCGAGAATCAGCAGCAATGCCGGCAGGTAGAGCGGCGAAGCCTGGATGGCGTCCTTGTGCTGCAGGATGTCGGTGAGATTGTAGGAGCCGGCGATGTCGCCCAGGATCAGCATGCCGGCGATCATCGCCAGTCCGCCTGCGCCGGTGACGGCAAGCGCCATGCGCGCACCCTGGCGACCCTCGGGCAGGTGCTTCCAGTAGCCGATGAGCAGGAAGGACGACAGGCTGGTCAGCTCCCAGAACACCAGCAGCAGCAGGATGTTGTCCGACAGCACGATGCCCACCATGGCGCCCTGGAAGAGCAGCAGGTAGGTGTAGAAGCTGCCCATCGGATCGTCCTTGGCGAGATAGAAGCGCGCATAGACGATGATCAGCAGGCCGATGCCGAGGATGAGCCCGGCAAAGAAGAAGCCCAGGCCGTCGAGGAAGAAGTTGGCGTTGAGCCCCAGCGCCGGCAACCAGTCCCAGCCCGCCTGCACTACCTCGCCGCGGAACACCGCCGGCGCATGCGACAACAGCAGCGCGAAGGCAAGCAGCGTGAAGGTGAAGGTGCTGGTCGCACAGGCATTGCGCCCGGCACGGATCATCAGCGCCGGCAACAGGGCTCCGACGAAGGGTAGCAGCACGATCAGGACCAGGCTCATCAGGGCATCCGGAAGCGGGGGACAACGAACGGAGAGGGCAGGCGGGAGACGACGCCGGGCGAGTAGCATCGCAGTGGCGACGCCGCTCGATGATCACCTGCAAACGTCCGGCCCGCGCGCATTCCGGCCAAAGTATATCTTTGAAGCAATCGGGTCACCACACGGCACTGTATTTCACTAGGCGAAATCAGCATGCCCGGTTACCATCGCCCTCCAACAAACGACCGTTCCGACATTGTCCAAGCAGAGCCCCGCCTTGTCCGCACCCAAGCCCGACGCCGCCCCCCCGGAAGGCAAGAATTCGATCCAGGTCATCGAGCGCATGATGAAGCTGCTCGACGTACTCGCACAGCATGCCGACCCAGTGCCGCTCAAACAGCTCGCGCTCGAGACCGGACTGCACCCCTCCACAGCGCACCGCATTCTCGGCGCCATGACCGGCACCGGCTTCGTCGAGCGCTCGGAAGCCGGCGTCTACCGCCTGGGCATCCGCCTCCTCGAGCTGGGCAGCCTCGTGAAGTCGCGCATCTCGCTGCGCGAAACCGCAATGCCTTTCATGCTCAAGCTGCACGCGGCAACCGGCGAAAGCGTCAATCTGGGCGTGCGCGCCGGTGACGAGATCGTGTATGTGGAGCGAACGTCCAGCGGGCGCGCGTCGGTGCGCGTGGTGCATATCGTCGGCGCTCGCGCGCCGCTGCACACGACGGCAACCGGCAAGCTGTTCCTGGCCGAGGATGGCGCCGAACGCATCCGCGATTACGCTCGCCGCACCGGCCTACCCGCATCGACGCCGGCCTCTATCACCACCCTGCCCGCGCTGGAAAAGGAACTCGATCGCGTCCGCCGCCACGACGTCGGCTTCGACCTCGACGAAGTCGAAGCGGGTGTGCGCTGTATCGCGGCGGGCATCCGCGACGACAGCGGCGAGTTGATCGCCGGGCTGTCGCTGTCGACCCCGTCGGATCGTTTCAACCCGGACTGGGCGCCACTCGTGCGCGAAACGGCCGACGAGATCTCGCGCGCCCTCGGCTTCAGCGCACCACGTACTCGCTGATCCTGTCGGCGCGCCGCCCGGCGCAAGGGGCGGCTCAGCCGCCAGCGCGTTGCGGTGCGACCGCGAGGCGTTGCGGCATGCCTTGTTCGAGCCACTTGCGCACGCGCTTGGCGTCGGCGGTACGCGTGTAGCGCCCGCTCGAATCCATCAGCACCATCACGACCGGCTGCTGCTGCAGCCAGGCCTGCATGACCAGGCAGCGCCCGGCCTCGGAGATGTAGCCGGTCTTGGACACACTGATCGCCCACTCGGGACTGCGCACCAGGCCATTGGTGTTGCCAAAGCGCAGCATGCGGCCGCGCACGTCAACGTAGCGCTCGTGCGCAGTCGAGAACTCGCGAATGAGCGGGAACGCGGCCGACGCGGCAACCAGGCGGGCGAGATCCTTCGGACTGGACACGTTGCCGGGATTCAGTCCGGTGCTGTCGCGGAAACGCGTATCCCACAGCCCGAGCAACCGCGCCTTCACGTTCATGGCCTCGACGAATGCACTCTCGCCACCGGGGTAATTGCGTGCCAGCGCCGAGGCGGCACGGTTCTCCGAGGACATCAGCGCCAGCTGCAGCATCTCCTCACGGCTGAGCGTCGTACCCAGCGCCAGGCGAGAGCCAGTACCCTTGAGGCGGTCGATGTCACCTTCGGTGATGGTGAGGCGCTCGGACAGGCTCTGGCCCGCCTCGAGCACGACGATCGCCGTCATCAGCTTGGTGATCGAGGCGATCGGCACCACCGCGGAACCATTGCGCTCGAGCAACACCTCGCCGGTGTTCTGGTTGATCACATAGAAAGCGCTCGAACCCAGCAATGGCAGGCCGTTGGCGTCCAGCGCAAGCGGCGCATCCTCGTCGGCCCCCAGCGCGGCCGGAGCCGCTGCTGCTGCCGCCGCGGCCGGTACGGCCTTGCGCGCCACTACCTTCTTGGCCGCGGGCTTGGCATTGGTACCGGACTTGGCAACCGCCTTCTTGGGCGCAGGCTTGCTGGACACCGCCTTCTTGGGCGCCGCCTTCGCCGGAGCCTTGGCCTTGGGCGCGGGCTTGCTCGCAGCGGTCTTGCCAGCGGACTGAGACTTCGTGGACGAGGCCAGCACGGCCCCCGACTGCAGTGCGAACAGCGCGGCAAGGCTGGCAACGAGGAGTCTGAGCTTCATGGTGAGCGGCAAGCCTAAAAGACGGAAAGAAACCGGAAAGCGTTTTGTATGAAAAATAAGCAGATACAAAACTGATTTCAAGTAATTTCGAATTGTGTCTTCACATTTTCCCACATTCGGCGACCGCGTGCGGCCGTCGTTTCGGCACATTGCGGGCGCGCGCCGCTAGCCGATGCGCAGGAAGTCGCTCAACTCGGACTTGCGCGCCATCGCATCGTCGTAGCCAAGCTCGATCAGGGTACGGGTGAAGCCCGGCTCGAACAGCAGGTAGGACAACAGGGTGGAGCCCTCACGGCGCATCGTCCCCAGACCACGCAGCACCATGCGCAGCAGGCGCGGCAGCTGATGGCCATGACGCCCGGCGATGGTATCGAGCCGCTGCGAGGGCTGGATCACCAGGGTCTCTATCGCGCGCAGGCCGATGCCAGCGAACTGGCGCTGGGCAGGCTCGAGACGGGACACGGTGTCGTTGATGCGTGCGAGACGCTCCAGATCGACCGCAAGCGTGTCGAGAAAGATGCTCGACAAGGCATGGCCGGCAATCTGCGCAGGCGAGGGATAGCGCTCGGCGCGCTGCCGCCCCTCCTCCGCCGTGCGTCCCGCGCCGACCACCAGGATGCGCTCCGCCCCCAGATGGATGGCAGGGCTCACCGGCGCGAGCTGGCGCATCGAACCATCGCCGAACCACTCGCGATGGATCCTGACCGCCGGAAACACGAAAGGCAGGGCGCTGCTCGCCATCAGATGTTCGATAGTCAGCTCGGTACGCACGCCCATGCGCTGCTCGCGCCGCCACGGGTGAATGTCGAGCGAACCCTGGAAGAAGGCCAGGCTCTGGCCGCTGGAGTAGCCAGAAGCCGTGACACTGAGCGCATAGAGCGCCCCGCTCTTGATCGCCTGGTCAATGGCACGGAAGTCGAGCGCGCGCTCGAGCAGTCCGCGCAGCGGCGCGTTGTCGAGCAGGGAGCGCGGCGTCTGGCGCAACAGCCAGCCGCCGAACAGCGCCGACCCCCAATGGATGCCGCTGCCAAGCAAGGCGGGCGCATCGACGCGATAGACCTGCTCGGCATGCAGGTTGCGCCAGATGCGCTCGATATGGCGGACGGCGCGATTGAAATCGACCGCATGCGAGGCCAGCGCGGCGGCGTTGATTGCACCGGCCGAGGTGCCGCAGAGGATGGGAAAGGGATTGCCAGGGGACGCGCCCCGGAGCTCGCGAATGGCGCTCAGCACACCGACCTGATAGGCCGCACGTGCACCACCGCCGGTCAGCACCAACGCCGCCCGCCCCTCCTGCATCCGCATCCGCCCGCCTCCGATCACCCGTTGCCTCAAGCATGAGGCAGCGGGCGATCGTCATGCAAGCATGTACGGCGGACGACCGATGCGAATCAGCCGACCTGTCCCGCCTCCACGACGGTGAGCGCCGTCATGTTGATGATGCGGCGCACGGTCGCCGACGGCGTCAGGATATGGACCGGCTTGGATGCGCCGAGCAGGATCGGCCCCACCGTCATGCCCTCGCCCGCCGCGTTCTTCAACAGGTTGAAGGCGATGTTCGCCGCATCCAGGGTGGGGAAGATGAGCAGATTCGCATCTTCGCGCATCCTGGCGTTGGGGAAGATCTGCAGGCGATGCTTGGCGTCGAGCGCCGAGTCGCCGTGCATCTCGCCCTCGACCTGCAACTCGGGGTGACGCTCGTGCAGCAGGCGCAAGGCCGTGCGCATCTTCTCGGCGGTCGGCGAGTCGGCCGAACCGAAGGACGAATGCGACAACAAGGCGATGCGCGGCTCGACACCAAAGCGCTTCATCTCCTCGGCGGCCAGCAGTGTCATCTCGACCACCTGTTCGGGCGTCGGGTCGTAGTTGACATAGGTATCGGCCAGGAACAGGGTGCGTCCGGGCAGGCTGAGCAGGTTGACCGTGTACAGGTTGTTGACCCCCTCGCGCCGGCCGAGCACGGTTTCGACGAACTCGCGGTGCAGGCGGTGCATGCCGTAGGTGCCGCAGATCAGGCCGTCGCCGTAGCCGAACTTGAGCAGCAGCGTGCCGATGAGCGTGGTGCGGCGGCGCACTTCCTTCTTGGCGTACTCGACCGAGACGCCGCGACGCTCCATCAGGCTGTGGTAGTGCTGCCAGAGTTCGTTGAAGCGCGGATCGGAGTCCGGATTGACCATCTCGAAGTCGCGCTCGGCCGCCATGCGCAGACCGAAGCGCTCGATGTTGTGGATCACCACGTCCGGGCGGCCGATCAGGATCGGACGCGCGAGCCCCTCGTCGACCACCTGCTGCACGGCACGCAGCACCTTCTCGGATTCGCCCTCGGAGAAGATGATGCGCTTCGGGTCCTTGCGCGCGGCGGCGAACACCGGCTTCATGATCAGGCCCGAATGCCAGACGAAGTTGTTGAGCTGGCCGCGGTAGGCGTCCCAGTCGCTGATCGGCCGTGTCGCCACGCCCGAAGCCTCGGCTGCCGCAGCGACTGCGGGGGCGATCTTGACGATCAGGCGCGGATCGAAGGGGCGCGGAATGATGTACTCGGGGCCGAAGCCGCCCACCTTCTCGCCATAGGCGGCCGCGACGATATCGCTCTGCTCCACGCGTGCGAGTTCGGCGATCGCCTTCACCGCGGCGAGCTGCATCTCGTCGGTGATGGTGGTCGCGCCGACGTCCAGCGCACCGCGGAAAATGAAGGGGAAGCACAGCACGTTGTTGACCTGGTTCGGGTAGTCCGAACGGCCGGTGGCGATGATGGCGTCGCTGCGCACCTTCTTCACCTCGTCGGGGAGGATCTCGGGCGTGGGGTTGGCAAGCGCGAGGATCATCGGGTTGGGCGCCATCTTCGCGACCATCTCGGGCTTGAGCACGCCGCCCGCCGACAGACCGAGGAAGACGTCGGCGCCCTCGATGACCTCGGCGAGCTTGCGCGCATCGGTCTTCTTCGCATAGCGCGCCTTGATCGGATCCATGAGCACGGTGCGGCCCTCATAGACCACGCCTTCGATGTCGGTCACCCAGATGTTCTCGACCGGAATGCCAAGCTTGACCAGCAAGCCCAGGCAGGCCAGCGCCGCCGCACCCGCGCCCGAGGTCACCAGCTTCACCTTGTCCAGCGCCTTGCCCTGCAGATGCAGGCCGTTGAGCAGTGCGGCGCCGACCACGATCGCGGTGCCGTGCTGATCGTCGTGGAAGACCGGGATCTTCATGCGCTCGCGCAGCTTCTGCTCGATGTAGAAGCACTCGGGCGCCTTGATGTCCTCGAGGTTGATGCCGCCGAAGGTGGGTTCGAGCGCGGCGATCATGTCGATCAGCTTGTCGGCGTCGGGCTCATCGATCTCGAGGTCGAAGACGTCGATGCCGGCGAACTTCTTGAACAGCACCCCCTTGCCTTCCATCACCGGCTTGGCCGCGAGCGGGCCGATGTTGCCCAGGCCGAGCACAGCCGTGCCGTTGGTGACCACGCCGATCAGGTTCGAGCGCGCGGTGAGCTCGGCGGCCTGGGCCGGATCCTCGACGATGGCATCGCAGGCGGCCGCCACGCCGGGCGAATAGGCCAGCGACAGGTCGCGCTGGTTCGACAGCACCTTGGTCGGTGTCACCGAGATTTTCCCGGGGCGCGGATAACGGTGGTAATCGAGCGCGGCAGCGCGGATCAGTTCGTCCATGGTCTCTTCCTTTCTGTTCTTCGGCGTGGAGTGCGCGAGCAACGCGCCCCACCCCAAAAGACGACGGAGCAGGACGACTCGCGCACGATCCTGCGCAGCATACCGCAAAGGCCAATCTTTCGCATTACGAAAAACGTCTTTGCATCGTGAAACAAACACTGCCCGGCCTGCGTGCGCACTTCCATGATAGCCATGCGTTTGCTCACCGATAGTTACGAGCGCATTCATAAGTCTGCGCTCCTCATGGCATAATTACGGGCTTTCACCGATTGCAATTCGTTCGCGCACGTTTCACCCGCAAACGCATCGCATCGGTACGTCGGGGCGCCCCAGCCGGCGCCCGAGCAGCCCGCCGGCCAGGCAGCACCTGCTTCAACGATGGCCGACCGACGGGAATGGTTACGCATCACAGCACGGGAGAGCTGTACACATGTCTCAGAACCACGCCCAGGCGGCCATTGCCGCTGCCCCCGAATATGTCCGCCACGAAGGCCTGAAGCAGTGGGTCGGCGAGATCGCCGCCCTGACCGAGCCTGACCGTGTCGTCTGGTGCGACGGCTCCCAGGAAGAGTACGACCGCCTGTGCGCAGAGATGGTCGAATCCGGCATGCTGATCAAGCTCAACCCGGAAAAGCGCAAGAACTCCTACCTCGCCTGGTCCGACCCCTCGGACGTCGCCCGCGTCGAGGACCGCACCTTCATCTGCTCGCAGGACAAAGGAGACGCCGGCCCCACCAACAACTGGGAAGACCCGGCGGTGATGCGCGAGACGCTGAACGGCCTGTTCAAGGGCGCGATGCACGGCCGCACCATGTACGTGGTGCCGTTCTCGATGGGCCCGCTCGGCAGCCCGATCGCCCACATCGGCGTCGAAATCTCCGACAGCCCCTACGTCGTCACCAACATGCGCACCATGACGCGCATGGGCCGCGGCGCCATCGAGGTGCTCGGCACCGACGGCGAGTTCGTGCCCTGCGTGCACACCGTCGGCGCCCCGCTCGCCCAGGGCGAGAAGGACAGCCGCTGGCCGTGCAACCCGACCACCAAGTACATCGTGCATTACCCCGAGACGCGCGAGATCTGGTCCTACGGCTCGGGCTACGGCGGCAACGCCCTGCTCGGCAAGAAGTGCTTCGCGCTGCGCATCGCCTCCACCATGGCGCGTGACGAAGGCTGGCTGGCCGAGCACATGCTGATCCTCGGCGTCGAATCGCCGCAGGGCGAGAAGACCTACGTCGCCGCCGCCTTCCCGTCGGCATGCGGCAAGACCAACTTCGCCATGCTGATCCCGCCCAAGTCCTTCGACGGCTGGAAGATCACCACCGTCGGCGACGACATCGCCTGGATCAAGCCCGGCCCCGACGGCAAGTTCCGCGCCATCAACCCCGAGTTCGGCTACTTCGGCGTCGCCCCCGGCACCTCCGAGAAGACCAACTTCAACGCCATGGCCACGCTCAAGGAAAACATCATCTTCACCAACGTCGCGCTCACCGACGATGGCGACGTGTGGTGGGAAGGCATGAGCAAGGAAGCCCCCGCGCACCTGATCGACTGGCAGGGCAAGGACTGGACGCCCGAGATCGCCCGGGAAACCGGCCGCAAGGCCGCGCACCCCAACGCGCGCTTCACCGCGCCGGCGAACCAGTGCCCGTCGATCGACCCGGCCTGGGAAGATCCCGCCGGCGTGCCGATCTCCGCCTTCATCTTCGGCGGCCGCCGTGCCACCACCGTGCCGCTGGTGTACCAGGCGTTCAACTGGAACTTCGGCGTTTACATGGCCGCTACGCTCGGCTCCGAGACCACCGCCGCTGCCTTCGGCGCTCAGGGCGTGGTGCGCCGCGACCCGTTCGCCATGCTGCCCTTCTGCGGCTACCACATGGGCGACTACTTCAACCACTGGCTGCGCATGGGCCACGTCGTCGAAGATACGCCCAAGATCTTCTGCGTGAACTGGTTCCGCATGAACGAGAAGGGCGAGTTCATGTGGCCGGGCTTCGGCGAGAACATGCGCGTGCTCAAGTGGATCGTCGAGCGCTGCCAGGGCAAGATCGCCGCCAAGGAAACCGCGCTCGGCTGGATGCCGCGCTTCGAAGACCTCGACTGGACCGACGCCGAGATCACCCGCGAGGAATTCGACGCCCTGACCAAGGTCGACGCAGACGCCTGGCGCACCGAACTCAGCTCGCACAAGGAGTGGTTCGACAAGCTGCAGGACCGCCTGCCGCGCCAGCTCGTGCTCAAGCGCGAACTGTTCGAGCTCGCACTCAACGCCGACTGATCCACCGCACGCCCGACCGAAAAAAGCGCCGCAGGTCGGCGCTTTTTTCATTTCGGCGCAGAATGGCGCCGCTCTCACCACCCGTCATCGCCGGAGCCCACGATGCAAGCTTTTTCCCGCCGCGCAGCCGACATCCAGCCCTTCCACGTCATGGAGCTGCTGCGCCGGGCGCGCGAGCTCGAGGCCCAGGGGCGCGACATCATCCACATGGAGGTCGGCGAACCCGATTTCGGCACGCCGCAACCCGTCATCGAGGCTGCCACCCGCTTCCTTGCCAGCGGCGACGTCCATTACACCCCGGCGCTCGGCCTACCCAGGCTGCGCGAGGCGATCGCACGCTTCTACCAGGATCGCTTCAAGGCCGAGGTCGCACCCGAGCGCATCATCATCACCGCCGGCGCCTCCGGCGCCTTGATGCTCGCGCTCGCTGCCACCACAGACCCCGGCGACGAATGGCTGCTGCCTGACCCCGGCTACCCCTCCAACCGCCATCTCGTGCGCGCCTTCGAAGGTGTCGCGCAGGCACTGCCGGTAGACGCGCAGACCCGCTACCAACCCACTCCGGCCCAGGTCGACGCAGCCTGGACCGCACGCAGCCGCGGGTTGATGGTGGCCACGCCATCCAACCCCACCGGCACCCTGCTCGGCATCGACGAGATCGCCGCCCTGCACGCGGTCACCCGCCGGCGCGGCGGCCTGCTGCTGGTCGATGAGATCTACCAGGGCCTGACCTACGGCATCGACTCCGCCACCGCACTGGCACACCCGGCACTCAACGCGGCCGATGACGTCTTCGTCGTCAACAGCTTCTCCAAGTATTTCGGCATGACGGGCTGGCGGCTCGGCTGGCTGGTGGCGCCCACGCCCCTCGTGCGCGAGATCGAGAAGCTCGCCCAGCACTTCTTCATCTCGCCCTCGTCGCCCGCGCAGCATGCGGCCCTCGCAGCCTTCGAGCCTGCCACGCTGGAGATCCTGGAGGCACGGCGGACGGAGTTCGCCGCCCGCCGCAACGTACTGCTGCCCGCGCTGCAGGAAATCGGCTTCACGATCGCGACCGAGCCGCAAGGCGCCTTCTATATCTACGCCGACATTTCGAAGCTCGCGGACGACTCCGAAGCGCTCGCCCGCCGCATGATCGAAGAGGCAGGCGTGGCAGCCACGCCCGGGCTCGACTTCGGCCACCACCTGCCGCGCCGCCATCTGCGCATCGCCTACACCACGCGCGAATCACGCCTGCTCGAGGCCGTTGAACGCATCAGCGCCCTGCGGGCCTGATCGGCCGGCAGGGCGCTGTAATGAGCAGGCGCGGGCTTAGCTCGCCTGCTCGAGGCTGGTGCGGACCACGTCACGCCCGGCGATCAGCATGAGCCGCTTCTTCAGCGACATCAC
This sequence comes from Thauera sp. 27, assembly GCF_000310125.2. Taxonomy (NCBI): domain Bacteria; kingdom Pseudomonadati; phylum Pseudomonadota; class Betaproteobacteria; order Rhodocyclales; family Zoogloeaceae; genus Thauera; species Thauera sp. 27. The sequence continues at coordinate 9,780 of NZ_AMXB01000051.1, read as the reverse complement.
CTTGCGTGTGTAGCGGGCCTGCGGGTCCTTCAAGGCTCCGTTGTAATACTGCAGCGCGCGCTGCAGGCTGCCATAGCGCTGCAGGCCTTCGTGGAGCACCAGCGTACCCACGCGCACATTCACCTCGGGGTCGAACAGCGCGTTCTTGCCGCGGTTGGCGCCGAGCTTGTCCTGGTGGTAGCGCGGGATCACCTGCATCAGCCCTTGCGCCCCCATGTTGCTGACCGCACGCGGGTTGAAGCTCGACTCCACGGCCATCATCGCCACGATCAACAAGGGGTCGAAGCCGAGTTCCTGCGCAGAAGCCTCGGCGGCTGCCAGTGCGGGGACGATGGCCGTCTCGGATACACGATAGTTCTCGGTGATCCAGTCGCGCACGCGCGCCATCTCGATCGACAGCTCGCCTTCTTCCTGCGCGAACGGATCTTCGCCCAACATCTCCAACCCGGTCACTGCCGGACTGAAGGCCTTGAGCGCGGGCTCGACAGGCTGTTCGGTCGCACGCCTGAACGGCACCGACGGCGTGTAGGAGACATCGGCGAGCGTCACTGCCGGACTGACCGGCGGCGTTACCCGCAAGCCAAGGCCAGAGACCATCGACAGCTCGGAGGTGGTCGGCTCCGCCGCCGGGAGCGCAAACGCATCGCTGAACTGCAGGGGCGCACCGGCATCGGCAGCGCCATTGGCAGCCACCATATGGACCGTACCCAGGAGGCCGGCAGAAAACAGTGCACCGTAGACGAGGCTGGTCGCCGCACCGCCCGTTCTGCGCGCAAGCGCATTGAATCGAGTTGCGTGTTTCATGGTGTCCTCCATGCTGTGGCCTGAGCCGCCACCCTGGCCGCACCCTGTTGGAGTGCTGCGCCCGCGCCACCCTTTGAGGGCAGCGCGCATGCCGCGTGGCCGATTGGCCACGCCGGCAGATGGCCGGCTCGGTCGCCAGTAGGTGTTAAAGCCCGCCGCCGCAACCAGACGACAGACCCCGCGGTGCGCGCGTCCATGAAACTGCGTCTCCCTCTCAGAGAGGCGCCGCACCGAGATTGATTGAATTGTTGCGATGCAACAGGAAGCGAATTCTATTCTTCGACAAACATTTTGTCAAAACTTGACATGCGGGTGCCCTGGCGCCCGCATGTCATCACCCATGCACAGCAGCCGCTCCAGCCGCTGCCAGTCGAAGAACGGCCCGGGATCGGTCTTGCGCCCGGGGGCGATGTCCGAGTGCCCCACCACGGCCTCGATCGGGTAGCGCGTGCGCAACTCGGCGATCAATCCGGCCAGGCGCACATACTGCACGGGCTCGAATGGCTGTGTGTCACAGCCTTCGAGTTCGATGCCTATCGAGAAATCGTTGCAGCGCTCACGCCCATTCCAGCACGACACGCCTGCATGCCAGGCGCGGTGCTCGGGGGCGACGAAGCACACCACCTCGCCATCACGACGGACGAAATAGTGCGCCGACACGCGCAGATGCTGGATGTCCGCGTAATAGGGATGCTCGGCCGGGTCGAGCGTATTGGTAAACAGCTGCTCTACCCCAGGACCGCCGAAAGAATCGGGTGGCAGGCTGATGGCGTGCACCACGACGACATTCGGAACCACCCCCTCGGGTCGTGCATCGTAGTTGGGCGATGCACACAGCCGCAGCACCACAGCGTCGCGCTCGCCGCCTCCAGCCCTCATTGCCAGTAGATCACGAATCAATCGCCGACACTCCCTGCCGCTCAGCGCCGGGTATCGACATAGCCAATGCTGGCCTGCGGTGCACTGTTGATCACATCCCACCCGACCGTCGCCGCGCCGTTCTGGAAGGTACGCCCGACGCCCAGGTCCAGGCCGACACGATTCATCATCGGATAGTAACTGGCACCGACCGATCCCACCGTACGATCTTCGCGGTCACTCGTCAGCACCTTCACCGACAACCCCGGCCCACCGCCACCAAAATTGTAGTTGATACCGAACATCACGGCCGGATCGGCCTGCGCCGCGGTCGCGGCAAGGGCAAAAGTGGAAGCGACAAACAGCTTGCGCATCGGACTCATCTCCTGACTGGGTCTATCGGACGCCGCACCTCATGCGGGCGCAAGACTGACCACAGGAGACGGAAAAAGATTGGTGTGGAGATATCTCGAAACATCTTGGCGAGTGCGTGGCGAAAACCTGCGAGCGGGGTCATGCGAGCGGGGTCAGGTCTTTCATTTACTCACAGTCCGTTGAGGCCGCCGTAACACACGCCCCTTGCTGACGATGCGGCTGATCGAACTGTAATGCAAGCCGAAAAAAGCAGCGAGTTGGGCGTAGGTGAACTCACCGGAATCAGCCGCCTCGAGGATGGCCCGGTCTCTCGAGGGGAAACGCTCGACGTAGGCGTCGAGGGCCACACCCTTCGGGCGACGCTGCATCCTGGGCACCTCGCTCAAGGTGTCATCGTCGGCAAACCTGCTCGCCATGCGACCTGCAAAATCCGTGCTGCCCAGGTAGATCTGCGCATTCAGGCCTTCCCAGATCGGCGGAAGACCAACACCGGCGCGCACGAAGTCTTCGTAGCGGCCGATGGCGCGCGTCCGCACTTCACCGAACTGGCCAAGGACCCAGTTCGTCGCCAACCATGACGGGGCCTCCACCCGGCCGAGCAGCGCGCGATGACTGCTCCACGGCCAGTCCGCCGCATCCTTGCACAGGCCGGCACGCACCGGATTGAGCACGACATAGCGCGCGAGCTCCACCAGGTAGGCGTCCGCCTCCACGAGGATCGCCTTGTAGCGCCCCTGAAAAACGTGACCGACGCGGCCATAGCGGCGATTGACCGCCTGCGTATACACCCCGTTGAGCTGCCGCATGCCGCGCGCCAGGTTGGCTTCGGCAGTCTCCACGACGACATGGTAGTGGTTACCCATCTGGCACCACGCATGGCAGCGCCAGTTGAAGCGCTCGCAGACCTCGCCGAAGAGATCGAGCCACGCCCGCCGGTCGACGTCATCACCATAGATCATCTCGCGCCGGTCGCCGCGCGACGTCACATGATACACACCGCCCGCAAGCTCGATTCGCAACGGCCGCGCCATGATGCCCGTCCTTTGAAAGGAGAGCTCGAATTATGCTTATGCCATTTCCTGCCCGCAAGCCCGTCACGCATCACTCGGCTCTGTGATGATCAACTGAAAGACCTGACCCCGAGAACGCGAGAACGCGAGAACCTGACCCCGAGAAACCCCTCACCCCGCCCGGGCGGCCTGCCTGATCGCCTCGGCTGCCCACTGGTTCAAGCTCTGCCCGTGCGCAGCGGCAGCGACGACCGCCGCCTCGTGCACAGCGGGATCGACGCGCAGCGAGAACTTGCCCGAGAAACGCTTTCGTGGCTCGATGCCCCGCCGTTCGCACGCATCCAGGAACATGCGGAGGGACACCTCACCTTCGCGCCTCAGTCCGGCCACATCTGCCGCATAAAAATCCGCACCACCATTCAAACCGACGAACTCGCCGCGAAACATCTGGATGTCCGGATCGAAGGTGATCACGGCCTCATAGCCCCCGATGTTCATGGTGTTCATGGTTGCACTCCGTTTTCTTCAAGCCACTTCCGAATTGCTGCGACTGCGCCCTTGTCGGTATCCGGGGACGGGTGCGGGCGATGAAAGACACGCACCACACCGAACAAGAACACCTCCACCCGAGAACCTTCGCGCTCCGAAATCTCGGCACCCAACTCCCGGAACAAAGCCTCGATGTCCCCCCAGCGCACATTGGCCGAGACCGGCCGGACATGGATCAGTTCAAGGGTGCGCTGGTGTTTGCGCTTCACGATCTTATGGTATCAAAAAACGATACCAGACCAAAATGAGCAAATGAAAGACCTGACCCCAACCCCCCCAACCCCCCCACAACCTCCAACCCCAAAAAAAAAACGGGAGCCGAAGCTCCCGTTTTTACTTTCAAACCTGTCTGGAGGACAGATTAGAAGGTGTGACGCAGACCGACAGTGTAGACGTCGGAGTTGTTGCCGTTCTTGGTGCCGGCAACGACACCGTACTTGCTGGTGTTGTTGTCGTTGTCGGTACGGTTGAAGCCAGCGTAGGCGGTGGTGCGCTTCGACAGGGCGTGGGTATAAGCCAGGGTGTAGCTCTTGGCGCCAGCCTTGGAGGCATTGTCGAAGTCGACATCGCCGTAAGCAACGTGGACGTTGCCAGCCGCGCCAACCGGGACGATCACGCCAACTTGCCACAGGTCGGCATCAGCGTTCTTCACGTTGCCAACGGCCTTGGCGTCCTGGTACGAAGCAGCCAGGGTCACGACGCCGAAGTTGTAGCTACCGCCGAGCAGCCATTCTTTCTGCTTGGCCGAGCCGGCGGTCGCCGACTTCAGGTAGTGATAAACGGCGCCAACCTTCAGCGGGCCATTGGCGTACTCGACGCCCAGACCGTATGCGTCGTCGTCGTTCGGGCTGGTCGAAACTTCGGTGCCGCGAGCAGCGTAGATCGCCTTGACACTCAGACCCGAGAACGAGCCACCGTAGGCAACCGAGTTGTCCCAGCGAGCCGGGCTGTTCGGGGTGATGGTCATGCCAGCGCCCGACGACAGGATCGACTGCGGCGAAACAGCAGCCGAAGCGACGGCGTCGTACTGCTGACCGAAGCCCGGAGCGTACTGACGGCCGAGGCTGACGGTACCGAAGGCACCGCTCAGGCCAACATAAGCCTGACGCGAGAAGACGGAGTCACCGTCGGTGTACTCGATCTCGTCTTCACCATCAACGATCTTGCGCTTGGTCGAAACGCCAGGAGAGGCGACGCCGTTACCGATATCGAAGCCCTGCTCCAGCACGAAGACAGCCTTCAGGCCGTTGCCCAGGTCTTCCGTGCCACGGAAGCCGACACGGCTACCCGACAGGACACCGCTCAGCACGCCACGCAGGTCGTTGGCGCCGGCCGAACCGAAAGCAACACCAGCGTCAGCCACACCGTAAACGGTCACGTTCGACTGAGCGAAGGCCGGAGCCGAAACCAGGCCAGCAACAGCCAGCGCGATCAGTTTCTTCTGCATGTATTTCTCCTCAAATTTGAAGTTGAGACCGCGGCACCTGCCTCGGCCCTACTCACCTCTCTGGCGAGAAGTTGGGGCGATTCTGCAAACCTGAGCCCGGGCATGCAAGTCCGGGCGACGGAAAACACCACATTCCGGGCTTTGTTGTTGCGGGCGTGCAACAGAACGCCGGATCAGCGCCGCGCATCGAGCCGCGGCAGGGCCGCCTTCCAGCCCAGCAGCTTCTCGTCCGCCGTCACCAGCGTCGCGTTGCGCACCGCCGCGGAGGCGGCAATGAAGCGGTCCGCGGGGTCGCGATGCAGGTCGGCGAACCCTGCGCCCGCGAGCGCAATGCGGCCATCGAGCGGGATCTCGAGCAGCCCCGCGCTGAGCAGGCCTGCCCGCCAGCCTTCGATCGCGAGCGGCAGAACGATACGGCCTTTCTGTGCAAGCATCGCGCACTCCCAGAAGCTGATCGCACTCACCGCGACCTCGCCAGCACGCCAGGCCTGCTCGATGCGCGCCCGCGCCTGCGGGCCGAGCGCGGCATCGTCGGCGTCCATCCAGATGAGGGCGTGCGTGTCGAGAACGATCACGACAGCACCTCCCAGTCATCGTCGGCAACCGGTGACACGATGTCGCCCAGGATACGTAAGCCTGGATGCAGACCAAAAGGCGAAGATGCGCGCGCGCCCTGATAGGGATGCAGTTCGGCCACGGGCTTACCGTTCTTCGTGACGACAAGGATCTCGCCGGAGGCCGCCACCTGATCCATCAGGGCGAGACAGCGGGCCTTGAATTCGGAGGCCTGGATGGTTTGCATGGTCGTGCTCCCTGGATAATCGATGACCATGATCATGACCATGGTTGGATGCAAATGCAACAAGGCTGCAAGCAGGCAGCATGCACGGGTTCATTCAATAGAGAATTCGGCACATTTTGTACAAAACATACAATTCAAGCTCACCAGAACGAAGAGGAGTGGCCACCATGCGCACCGTCCCTGCCACCGAGGCAAAACAAGCCATGGGCGTTTGCGTTGTTGCGACGCGGACATTTAAGTGCACACACAAACGTAGATACAAGAGGTAATACCATGGGAACGCTGACCAGCCGAGTGTTCAACAACGGCAACAGCCAGGCTGTACGCATACCCGCAGAGTTCCGCCTCGACACCGACCGCGTCAGCATCACGCGCAACGAAGCGGGCGATCTGGTGATCCACCCCTTGCGCGTGCAACGCGGCACCGCCCTGATGCAGGCCCTGAAGGCGCTGGGCGAAGTGGACGAGGACTTCATCGCCGCGCTCGAGGCCGAACAGGAAGCGCCGCTGCAAACGCAGGAGCGCAAGGCGCTGTGATCTACCTGCTCGACACCCACATCCTGATCTACCTGATCAAGAACCAGCCGCCCGGCATCGCGCAGCGCATCGACGCCCTCCCCGAGAGCGACGTCCTGTGCATGTCTTTCGTGACCTGGGCGGAACTGCTGAAGGGCGCCGAGCGCAGCACTCGCAAGACGGAGGTGCTACGCCGGCTGAACGCTCTGGCGCGCCAGGTACCGGTGCGCTATCCCGCCGACCCCCGCCATCTGCAGGCATTACGCGGAACAGGCCACCCGCCTCAGGGAGGCAGGCACACCGATCGGCGCGAACGACCTGTGGATCGCCTGCCATGCGCTGGCCGAAGACGCCACACTGATCACCCACAATACGCGCGAGTTCAGGCGGATTGCGGGTTTGCGCGTCGAGGACTGGGTAGCCTCCGACACAGACTGAAGCAGGCCACCCCGGAACTCCCGCCGCCCCTTAGCACTCTCACGCCCCGAGTGCTAATATTGAGGCGCACAAGGAGGACCCAAGCCCATGTCACACGCCCTGACCTTCCCCGTTCCCGCCGCCGGCAGCCTGGACCAGTACATCCAGAGCGTGAATCGCATGCCGATGCTGAGCGAACAGCAGGAGGTGGAACTGGCGACGCGGCTACGCGACGAGGGCGACGTGGGTGCGGCACGGCAGCTGGTGATGTCGCATCTGCGCGTCGTCGTCGCCATTGCGCGCGGCTACCTCGGCTACGGCCTGCCCCACGCCGACCTCATCCAGGAGGGCAACGTCGGCCTGATGAAGGCCGTCAAGCGCTTCGACCCGAGCCGCGGCGTGCGCCTGGTGTCGTTCGCGATCCACTGGATCAAGGCGGAGATCCACGAGTACATCCTGAAGAACTGGCGCCTGGTGAAGATCGCCACCACCAAGGCGCAACGCAAGCTGTTCTTCAACCTGCGCGGCATGAAGAAGGACAGCACCACGCTGCAGCCTGCCGAGGTGCAGGCGATCGCGGCCCAGCTCGACGTCAAGCCCGAGGAAGTGGTGGAGATGGAAACGCGGCTCACCGGCCGCGACATTCCGCTCGACGCCGGCAGCGACGACGAGGACGAGCGCTTCGCGCCGATCTCCTACCTGCCCGACCCGCAGGCCGAACCTTCCGAGCTCATCGCCGAGGCCCAGCTGGCACACCTGCAGGACACCGGCCTGCGCAATGCGCTCGCCAGCCTCGACGACCGCAGCCGAGCCATCGTGCAGCGGCGCTGGCTCGCCGAAGGCGACAGCGCCACCCTGCACGAGTTGGCGGCCGAATACGGCGTCTCAGCCGAACGCATCCGCCAGATCGAAGCCAAGGCCATGCAGAAGATGCGGGGGATGCTGGCGGCAGTGGTGTAACTACAGCGCCAAGGCACTCTCCAGACAACAACGGCAGCTCGAAGGCTGCCGTTGTGCTTTCATGCGCCACGCTCGCACATCGCTGCTACTTCCCATCCAGCAGCGCCTTGATGTCCGCCGCGACCACCTGCGGCTCCTCGCCGTGCCTCATGTACAGGCGCAACCGTCCATCGGGACCGAAAACGTAGGTACCGGCGGAATGGTCGATGGTGTAGTGGCCGGCCAGATCGCCGCTCTTGCGGTAGAACACGCGGAAGTCCTTGGCAATGGCAGCGATCTGCTCGGGCGTGCCGTACATGCCGAGGAAGCGCTGGTCGAACACCGGCACGTACTCGGCAAGCAGTTCGGGCGTGTCGCGCTCGGGGTCGACGGTGACGAAGACCACCTGCACGCGGTCGCTGTCGGCGCCGAGCAGGCCCATCACCTCGCTCATGCCCACCAGCGCAGTGGGGCATACGTCCGGGCATTGGGTGTAGCCGAAGAAGATGGTGACCGCCTTGCCCTTGAAATCGGCCAGCGTGCGCTCCTGGCCGTGATGGTCGGTGAGGCGGAAGTTTCTGCCATAGTCGGCGCCGGTGATGTCGGTGCTGCGGAACACCGGCTCGGCAGGCGTGCAGGCGGCGAGGACGCCGAGCGCCAGGGCGGGCAGAACGAGGGCACGCAGGCGCGCAAAAAGCGTTGATGACGAGAGAGCGGACGACATGGGCTTGCCTGTTTGACTGCAGAATCAGCGCTCGATGATAGACCCATCGCCTGCCCACCGGAACCCGCTGCGGCATTCGGCCGCAGCCGCCGCAGCGCTTGTCCGCCATCAAGGCACACTGGAATGGCGCTGTCCGACTGCACCTCCGCCAGCCCCACCCTCCCCTGCGCTCCTCGGGGCACCCGCCCGCGTCAGCCTGCCGACAGTCGCCTGCGCAGCGCACGCATCAGCACCCCCAGCAACGGCAGCTTCTCGTACAGTTCCTCGGCGGCGTCCCAGTAGTCGCGGTGCAGCAGCACGCGGCCACCGGCATCGAAACGCAGGTGGGTCACGCCATGCACCACCACCGGCCGGCCGCGCAGCAGGAAATGGAAATCCCAGCCCAGCATGGCCTGCGCACCCTGCTCGATGCGCTCGGTGACCACGAAACGCGGCGCATCGACGGTATCGAACATGTGCTCGAAGATTCTGCGAATGGCTGCGGTACCGACGACATCGTTGAACGGATCCTTGAAGCGCGCGTCGGCGGCATAGAGTGTGTCGACACCGGCCAGCGAGTGCGGCGCGAGTTTTTCGTAGAAACACGCCACGCGGCCAGCCGCGCTCGCGGCGGCGTCCGCAGTGGCGGGCGCCATGCCCTCGGAGCCCATGTGCGTCGACCTCATAGTCCAGTGGCTCGCCGCACGAGCCGGAAATAGAAGCGCCGCGGCAGCCACTGCAGCGCCTTGAGCACGCGGGTGAAGCGCTTCGGGAAGTGGATCTCGAAGTCGCCGCGCGCAAAGCCGTCTACGATCGCCTGCGCCGCCTGGACCGGCGTCTGCAGGGCCGGCATGTGGAAGTCATTGGCGGCTGTGAGCGGCGTGGCGACGAAGCCGGGGTCGATCAGGAAGACATCGACGCCGCGCGGCGAAAGATCCAGGTAGAGCGTCTCGGCCAGGTTGATCAGCGCCGCCTTGGTCGGGCCATAGACGGTCGCCTTGGGCAGCCCGCCGTAGCCGGCGACGCTGCCGACCAGGGCGATCGCCCCGCTGCCCTGGCGCAGCAGCACGGGCACGAGCTCGCCGACGCCGCACAGCGTGCCCACCAGGTTGAGCTCGACCGTCTCGCGCACGGCCTCGGCGCTCAGTTCCCAGGCGCGCAGCGGGCGATAGGTGCCGGCGTTGAACACCACCAGGTCCACGCCACCCCAGCGCGCCAGCACGGCGGCCTGCGCACGCGCAAAGTCACCGTCGCGCGCGAGATCGAGCGCTTCGACCACGCAGTCGGACGCGGCCACCCCGCGCGCCATGCACGCCGCGCGCACCGCCTGCAGCCGCTCGACGCCGCGCGGCAGCTCTTC